>CAIZPP010000174.1 GCA_903934875.1 uncultured Methylococcaceae bacterium | reverse complement strand
CTTGTCTTTAGCGACGACGCCACCAATTGTTGTTGCAGCCATAGTATTACCTCCAGTTTGGGTTTGACTCGCAACGGATGCGCTCCCGCGCCCCGCTGCTGTTATGCTCGGCCTTGCCTAGCCATAAGGATACGGCCTTTCAGCCCTTCCAAAATCCCGTCCCTCAGGATGTGCGACACTTTGTCACACCCCCTTTCGCTTGTCAAGCAGCAAATCGCTTTTTTTGAAAAATGCTGTTTCATATCTAGCTTTTCCCGTGCCCACACGATGTCATGGCATGAAAATTAACTTCTGCGCGTGTACCGGTGTTTCACGCCAGGCGGAAAATACGCCGGATCTGCGAATGGTAGCAATTCTATTTGAGGAGTTTGTCGGGCAAAGGGGACATAGTTGGCGAACTCACTATTAAGCCTATGTAATTGGGAACGGACAGATTGCGCGATTGCGTCCCGCTTTTCCGCATCCGCTTGCTGCGCCTGGAGTAATTCAACGGCGATGTGCAGGCATTCTGAACCCTCTTCACTTGCACGGACTTCCATGACGAATTTTCCGGTGACCCATCCCGTCAGCTCCGGTTGTTCCAAACCAACGGTCACATTTTCCGGGTAGATATTGGCGCCATAGAACGACACTGTAAAATCGGCACGTCCGAAAACCCATACAAAAGGCAACGCACATCCGTCTCCATCCAAGCCATAGTCTTCAAACGAATGCAGCCCCCAATCTTTCAAGAAACCAAGCATTTCGCCATGCGGCATAATTCCGCCCCGGTCTGCTATGTGGTAACGAATCAGCGGCACGCCGTTATCGCCAGTCACGGCCAAAGTCGATCCGTTCACCCATTCGATAAACCGGCTTACGGGGTCGTATTGGACTAGGGTCGGCAAACGCGATTCGCCAAATAACTCACGGGCGGCGGCGGGAGTTTCGGAAAGAAAGCGCCGGACAGCGATGCTCAATGGTGTTTCATTGCCCAATATGCCGCCATCCGCCGTACCGTAAAGAGACGCGGAATCATAGGGCGAGGCAGAACCCACACTGTCCACCATCAAAGACCGCCATTCTTCGCTGAAAACCTCGCCCGCGAACACGAATTTGATACTGTACGCACCCCAATCCAAGCCTTGGGACTTGCCCATATCCACCACATCCTTGACGAAAGGAGGATAGCCAAGCAGTACTGTCTGTTGAAAATACCGCCCCAACTCACACACCACCCGTAGAATCTCCTCTGGCTTGTTACCAGGTGTCGCAACGGTCAGCGGATAACCTTTCTGCGCCAGATGCCAACAGCAGGATGCAGTGAACACCCCACCCACCCAATTGCCGAGCGGGAAACACACCACAGCCAAAGTTACCCTTTCGTGTGCGCGGAAGCTGCGCCTGAATACCTGCTCAAAACGCAAAGCGACTTCCAGTTCGTCCACCATCGCACGGGGCCAGAAAGTTGGAATACCCGTGGACCCCGAAGACACCGCAAGCCGGTCGCAATTAATCAAGCTACCGCCCTTGCAACGATCAGGCAAAGGATATTTCTGCATATAATTGGCTTTGTCTGTCAAGGGCAGGGTGGCAAAATCCCCAAATGATTTGACTTTCCCTGGTTCCACAGCATTGGATTCAAGAAACTGGCGGTAGGCGGGAACCTCTCGCACAACTTTATGAAAAAGCTTCACCGCGTGCTGGCTGGGATCAGCCGCAATCCGCAAGCGCAATATTTCATCTAGGGGCGCGTTCAAATAAAACGACAATCTTTCGAGTACGGCTGCGGGTTTTTCTGCTTGCATCTGCACATCCGCTATTCTCTATGGAATCGAAACGGCATTTTTAATCTCGTCCAAGGTGCCGACAACTTCCTTAAGCAATCGCTCCGTCTGTGTCAATTTCACCCTCAACTCCTCACGGTCTGCCACGGCGAGCAATAGTCCGTCTGCACATTCAATGAACTTCGCCCGAAATAACGCTTCATGCGCCTCCTGCATCGGACCTTCGATTTTGCGGTAAGCATTCAGATGTATCAATTCTTGTATCGCTTCTCTGGAGAGTTCGCTCATTGAAATACCCTGATAATGAACCCAAAAAATGGGCAAGTAAAGATTATACTGAAGATGCAAAGCTTAACACTACCCGTTAAGCTAACCCATCGCTAATCGAAGAGGCACAGCCATGATCAATGACAAGCCGCAAAGGGGGGAGCAAGAGCTCTGGCGGGCCAACACGTATCAACTGCTTGCCAGACTGCTGCTCAAACCACCCAACAATAGGCTAGTGGCCCAATTGGCCGAAATTCCGCCTGCCAACCCAGTAATGGGTGAAGATGCCGTAGCCTTGGCTTGGTGCGCGTTGGGAGAAGCGGCGAGGCGGACGCAAGAACCCGGTTTGCTCAAAGAATATTACTATTTATTCGGTGAATGTGGTGGCATACTGTATCCACGTGCCTCCCGGTATATGGATAGTATACTCAATACCAATCCGTTGGTCCTGTTGCGTACCGAGCTGGCGGGTCTCGGCATTGAAAACAGCGGAAAGTTAATCGAGGACCATGCCGGGAACTTATGTGAGATCATGTGCCAGCTCATCGAGGCCGAAGACCCGCGTCAAATTGGTTTTTTCTCCCGCCATTTGAAACCTTGGCTACCTGCGTTTTTCCGTGAATTGAAACTGACACCATCCGCCGTATTTTATCGCCCGGTGGGTTCGCTAGGCGAGGCTTTCATTGAAGTCGAAAGGATTTTTTTGAGAGACACTTACTGACCCAGCATTAATGTAAATGCGTAATGAGAATGAAACTGTTTAGCTTGAGAGCCTTGCCCGTTGCTTTCCTCTTCGTCCTGCTGGCCGCATGCAAAGGCACCGAAAAAGACGCACAGCAATATATTGAAAAAGGCAAGGCTTTGCAGGATCAAGGTAATATTGAACTTGCCCAGGTTCAATTTAAAATCGCCCTGCGCATCCAGCCGAAGCTGGCGGATACTTACTACCGCCTTGCTTTGGTCGATGAACAGAAACAGGATTTGCAAGGTATGCACAACAATCTGACTACAGCCATAAGTTTAGATCCCAAGCATATTGAAGCCCATCTGAAATTGGGACAGCTTTATTTAATCAGGTTTGAGTTCGAAAAAGCCCACACAGAGGCTGCCACCGTTTTGCAATTGCAGCCGGGACAGGCAGGTGGCCTCACACTACGCACCGCAACTCTCTTTAGCCAGTGGAAAAAGGCTGAAAGCCTTGTAGTGGTGAGCCGCGGGTCAAAAAATAATCCAGACCATTACGATGACATGACCTTGCAGGCATCGATTCATTTAGCGGGTCAACGATATGCCGAGGCTCTGGCGATCTTGAAGCGGGATATTGAGTTGAACCCCAAAGACATCGGCATCCAACTGATGAAAATCCGTGCCGAAGCGGAGATCGGCGATTACAACGGGGCCGTCGCCGACTATCAGACATTAATGTCACAAAACCCGGATGCGAGGGAATTGATTTCGGGGATGGTCGCATTGTTGTTGGCGGTGGGGCGGCAGGAACAGGCAGAAGGGTTTTTGCTGCAGGTCATCGACAAGGATGCCTATAATGTGCAGGCCAAATTAAAGCTCGTCGAACTTATTGAACATCGAAACGAAGCCGAGGCGGAAAGGATGCTAATGCACTTTGTCGATGCCCAACCCAAAACCCTACCTTTGCTGGCCAAGGCCGCTGACTTCTATGAAGCCCACAAACGGTATACCGATGCCAAAGCGGTGCTGAACCGTATCTTTCAACTCGAGAAGACTGGCAAGGAAGGACTATCGGCGAAAACAAAGCTGGCTAGAATCGCGTTGGCCCAAAGCGATGGCATAAAAGCCGGGGCACTCATCGCCGAGGTTTTGGCTGTCGATTCCGCAAACCCTGAGGCATTGTTGCTACGGGCAACAATGCGCTTGGACCAGCACGATGCCGACGCGGCGATTGCCGATTTGCGGGCAGCACTACGCGCACAGCCCAATCTTACCGCCGCCCATATGATGCTTGCGCGGGCCTATAGCCAGAAAGGATACCTGGAACTTGCGACGAGCACTCAACGCAAAGCGTTCGAGAACGACACCACGAACATCGAAGCTGTACTGCCGGTGGTGACGTTGATGCTGCAAGAAGGACATGACTTGGCAAAGGCAGAACAGATACTGGAAAGCGCACTGGCGGCCAATAGCGGAAGTCGACTCGGTTTAGAGCGTGGTTTGGAAATGTTAGCCCAAGTGCGGACGGCTAGAAAAAACTGGGATGGTGCCCAAGCGGCGGTTACTGAATTGGGCAGGCTGCCTGGAGCAGCGGCGGCGGCGCTTTTTCTAAGCGGCGAGATTTTGTCGAAGCAGGGTAATTATGCCGATGCGATCAAGAAATACCAACAGACATTGACGGAAAGGCCTAACTTCCCCCTGGCTATCCAAAGCATTGCGCAGGCTTATCTCGCCGGGGGCAATAGCACTCAGCTTATTGCCTATATCAATTCGTTTATCGAGCGCAATCCAAACATTGTCGAAGCACACAACGTACTGGGGATGGCCTACGGCGTGGAAAAAAAATGGGCCGACGCTACCAAGGTTTTACGGGAGGCTCTGGTTATGGATCCGAAATCGGTCTCGACCTACGAGGCCTTGGCCAAGGTATACTCAACCCAGAACAAACCCGCCGATGCCGCCGACGTGTATCGCAAGGGTTTGGCCGAACTGCCGGATAACATCCCCCTTAGGCTGGATTTGGCGCAGCATTATGCGACGCACCAAGATGCCGAATCGGCCATTGCTATACTGGACGAGACTGTAGAAAAATACCCCGACAGCGATATGGCAGCCAATAGCCTAAGCTGGCTATTAGCCACTAACCGCACAGACAAGGAAAGCCTGGAGTGGGCATCCCAACTTGCCGAGCGGTTCAGAACGTCACCAAGCCCCCAATTATTGGACACCTATGCCTGGGTATCGCTGCTGACGGGAAATAAGGACAGTGCTGTCTCGGCCTTGAAACAAGTGGTCGAAACTGTGCCAGATTCTGCGCTGTTCCAATATTATCTGGGAATCGCTTATTACCAGGCATCCAAGAGGGCAGAGGCCAAAATGTCACTGGAAAAATCGATTGCTCTAGCAAAACAAAACGGGGGGTTCCTCGGCCTGGAAAATGCCGGAAGACTGGTTAAAGAACTTTCGGTCACTGCTAGTGGCAAGAGAGCGGAAGAATACCGATAAGCTGGAGCTTCGTAAGCGATCACTGCCCCCTAAGAGTGTGGGTGTCTCACCCGCTAGTAATCATGGCCAAGGGCAGCGAACCTAGGAAAAGGCACAGTGGAGTCCACGCTTACGAGCTTGCCAGACGGCATTCCCAAATTTAGCGATGTCCGCCAAGGATTGCAGTGGTCTAGACAGGCCAATGGGGCTAGGCCTTGCCCATCAACTCTAGACTCAAGATGGGCACGCTTCGCTTTGCCCATCCTAACTGCGGAGAGGGGCCGTCTACTTCACTTCTTCTGGGTATAGCCAATCGATTTCCATCATGGAAAAGTCATCCGCCAATTGGCCGGACCCTTGCATCGTTTGGATGTGGCTGAGCAGGGAGTCCATCACAGCAGTGTCGGCTGGCACATTGCAAATGTATTTGACGAAGTCTTCCAGTTCCCATATTTCTCCACCCTGTTGCCCAATTTCAAAAACACCGTCACTGAAGAGAAAGATTTTAGCGGCGGGTTTTAACTGCAATCTGAGTGTTTCAAACTGCGCATCTGGCGTTATGCCGATTAGTGTCCCTTGGGATTCAAGGCGCACCAGGCTGGTTTCATCAATGCGGGCACCGTTGAACAGCAAGGCAGGGGGATGACCGCCGCCGGCATAGGCCAATTGCCGGGTACTTTTGCGGATGACACCATACCAGATGGTAAAAAACTTGTCGTCGTGCAAATCCGCAGCAAAAGCCATGTTCAGCCCCTTCAGCACTTGGCTTGGGTTCCTGAAGTCGGTATTAGGCAAAGCCTCCGAGCGCAATACGTCCAAGACGGTCACGGACAGCAATGAAGAACCTACCCCATGGCCGCTCACATCAAGCAAATAGATGGCGAAATGGTCATTGTCCAGCCAATGGTAGCCAAACGAATCTCCGCCCAGTTCCGTCGATGGCAAAAATAGCCAATCAACATGGACAGGCCCCTGTCGGATGGGTTTCGGCAAGAGCGAGCGGAGGTATTTCGCCGCTTCGGCCACTTCTTCGGCGAGCCGTCGCTGCGTTTCCGCGAGTATGCGATAAGCTTCATTGCGTTCCTGTTCGCTACGTTTGCGCTGCAACAGGTTGCGCACACGGATTTTCAGCACGGCAGGCACCACGGGTTTGTTTAGGTAGTCGTCGGCACCTAGTTCCAGCCCTTCAAGCTGGCTTTGCTCGGAACTGTCCGCACTGACGAAAATGACCGGGATATCACGGGTTTCCGGGCATTCCCGAAGATGGTGCAAGACCTCAATGCCGTTCATGTCGGGCATCATCACATCCAGCAGGATCAGTTCTGGACGATCCGCCCGCTTTGCCAGTTCCAAGGCCATCTTGCCGCAGGTGGCTGTTTTGATGCGGTAGTCCGCCTTCAAGACCGACACCAAGACATGGAGATTGGCTGGCATGTCGTCCACCAACAGAATCGGAGGTTTTTCCATATTTGCTGTATTCACAGTGATAACTCCACATCAAGTGTGGATACCAGATGGGTGATATTGGCCATCGCCCCGACATGGTCGAATTGGTCGATTTGGTGTATTAGTCTGACAAGCGGCGCGTCCGGCAAGTCGTTTCTGGCCAATTGGTGTAAAGCTGCCATTTGATCGTCGGGAATCACCTCTTGTTCCTGCAAATAGGGTACCAGACTGGTCAACAGTTCGGCTAACGCTTTCCTGTCCAACTCTCCCTCTGCGGGCTCTTGGTCGTTGAGCCTAACCTGGGTGGAAATGGTCTCCATTGCACTGGCGAGCGCAGCGGCAAAGTGATCGCGTGAAATTAGCGGTACGGAAGCTTTGATCTCCCGCTCCAGTTGTTGCGTGGAGAGTGCCAAATCCACTGCGCCTAGATTGGAGGCCACACCCTTCAGTGTGTGCAGCAGCGTGGCCGCTTGGGCATTTTCGCCGGTTGCCAGCAGGAATTCGAATTGCGCCATAGCCCCGGCATACTGCCCGGTAAAATCGAGCAGCAGACGGGCCAGAAGATTACGGTTCCCGCAAAGGCGGTGCAATGCCTGGCTGAGGTCGAATCCAGGCAAAAAGTCGGGCAGTGCGCTAGTCGGCTGTGCGACTTCGGTTTGCAGCCCAGCCCCGTCCGGCAGGGTTTCCCCTCTGGCCGGTTTGATCCAGCGTTGCAGGACTTGGATCAATTCCTCAGGGTCTATGGGTTTGCAGACGAAGTCCACCATCCCGCAGGCGGCGCAACGCTCGCGGTCCTCGGGCATCACCGCAGCCGTCATGGCGATGATAGGCAAATCTCTTCCGTTGGGCAATTCGCGTATTCTGCGGGTTGCCTCCAAGCCATCCATGGTCGGCATATGCAAATCCATCAGCACAGCGTCAAAAGATTCCCGGCTGACCCAAT
Source organism: uncultured Methylococcaceae bacterium (assembly GCA_903934875.1). Taxonomy (GTDB): domain Bacteria; phylum Pseudomonadota; class Gammaproteobacteria; order Methylococcales; family Methylococcaceae; genus Methylumidiphilus. Next base: position 37,360 of record CAIZPP010000174.1, on the reverse strand, counting down.
CCACAGCTTCCCCGCCGTGGCTGGCCAGAATGACGGTCAGGTTGTGCCTTTTGAGGAATTCTGCGGCCACTTGTTGGTTGATGGCATTGTCTTCAACCAGCAGGACGCGCAAACCTCTATAGTCGGCCAGTCTGCTGGCCGTTCCTTTTTGGTCAATGGGGGCCACCACTGGCTGGGGGTTGAGTCCATTCACCAGAGCATTGAACAGAACGGAAGGTGTAACCGGTTTTGTCAATATGCCGTTCAGATGTATCGAGTCAGCCTGCGCAAGCAGTTCTTCTTTGTCGTAGGCGGTTACCATGACCACTAGTAGGGGATGGGTCAGGCGTCCCTGTTCGGCATCTTCGTGCAGGTGCCGGGCAACATCCAGCCCGCTCATGCCCGGCATCCGCCAATCCAGCAGCACGGCGTCGAACGGACGTTGATTGATTCCTGCTTCCTCAATCTGAGCCAGCGCCTCCTCGCCCGAGGATGCGGTATGGGTTTCCAAGCCCCATGCATCTAACACTTGCTTCAGGATTATGCGGGCAGTCTCCTGGTCATCGACTGCAAGAATGTTGCAATGTTCCAGCGGGGGTACGCTAGGATGGATGAGGGAGCTTGGCCCCGCTCCAACTTGAATGGTGAAGACAAAAGTGGCTCCTTGACCCTCCGTGCTGGACACGGCGATTTCGCCCCCCATTAGGGCCACCAGGCGCTCACAGATGGTCAGTCCTAGACCCGTGCCGCCGTACTTTCGAGTGATTGAGCTGTCGCCTTGGGTGAAGGCCTGGAAAAGTCGGTCCATCTGGTCTTTGGAAAGACCGATGCCGGTGTCTCGCACGGCGAAGCGCAAACTAAGCGTTTCACCGTCCACCTGGACCACTTCCGCCTTAATGTGGATTTCGCCGTGTTCGGTGAATTTGACCGCGTTGCCCACCAAGTTGCTAAGCACTTGGGTCAGCCTCATGGCATCGCCGGTCACCGCAACAGGCATGAAGGGGTCAATTTCCAAGAAAATGTCCAGCCCCTTTTCGGCTATGCTTGCCGTGTGCAGATCAGCCACGCCTTTGAGGGTTTCCTCGACCCGGAAAGGTAGCCGCTCAATTAGCAAGTGTCCTGCCTCGATTTTGGAATAGTCCAGGATATCGTTAAGAATGTTCAGCAAAGCCCGCGAAGACGCATAGGCTTTGCGAAGAAAATCGTCCTGCTTCGGTGTCAACGGTGTGTCGAATACCAGTTGGATGAGGCCAAGGATGGCATTCATCGGGGTGCGGATTTCATGGCTCATGTTGGCTAGGAATTCCGATTTCGCCCGATTGGCGGCTTCGGCGGCCTGTTTGGCCTGGCTTAGAACTTCTGCCTGTTGTGTGCGTGCGGTGACGTCCCTGACGATGCCGACGGCGAACCAGCGCTGTTTTAGCCATACCGATGACAAAGACACTTCGACTGGAAATTCCTGTCCATTCTTCCTGACACCGACCCATTCCAGTGTTTTTCCAACAGCATTTCCCGTGCCAGTTGCCTGCCATCTTGGAAAAGCCTCAAGATGAAATGGCAAAAAGCGTTGCGGGACTATCAACCGGTGCAAGTTCTCACCGATGGTTTCGGTGTCGGTGTACCCGAACATTGCTTCCGCCCCCTGGTTCCAGAAGGAAATTTTACCCTCGTCATCCATCATGATGATGGCATCTTGGGTGGAGGAGGTGATGGCGTTGAGCGTCTTGTTATGTGCGTCCAGATCGTCTTGGACTTGCTTGCGCTCGCTTATGTCTTGAAATGTCACCACCGCGCCGGAAAGAACGCCTTCATCAACCATCGGCGCCACGCGGAACTCCACAGGAAAGCAACTGCCGTCTTTGCGCTGAAGTGTTGACAGTTCGCCCCAGTGGGCTTGGCCGTCTTGCAGAACCTGCTGGATCAGCCCCAATCCAACACGCTTGGACCCGCCATTGGATGCTTGTTGAATGGGGGGTGCAAAAGGCCGCCCCAGCACTTCCGCCTCCGCATAGCCCAACATGCTTAAGGCCGACTGGTTGATGAAGACGATGTGACCATTGATACCGACACCACATATCCCTTCCGCAACCGAGCGGAGAATCAGTTCGTCACGATGGCGGAGCAAACGGGCCTCGGCCAAGCTATTCGACAGCCGTTGACGGGCTTCAATGGAGAATATCCATAATAGCTGGGCGACCGACAATGACATCAGTATCGCGCAGGCAGATCGAAACAACTGTACGGGCAATCCCACGGTAGCCATGAAACTATCATAATTAAGCCATGCGGGGGGAAACCATCGGTCGTAGGGAACCACCAAGCCGCCTAGCACACCATACAGGAAGAAGGTAAATGCCGCCGCTTGGCAGGCATGGTGGATGGTTCTGAAATCGCTGGCGACAAGCGCGGGACGGATTCGATTTTGGCAATAGAGGAGGAAACCAAATCCGGTCAGCATGGAACCTGTAAAACCCAGCAAGTATCGCGACCAAATGCCCAGCCCCAGCTTTTTATCGTGTGCAAACCACACAGCGAGCAGGACACCGGTTACGGCGGCAAGTAAGGCGTGCGAAAGCAAGCGGGAGGGCAGCCTGGAAGACGCATCGGGTAGCAAGGAAGCCAAAAGCATCCGCCTGCCAAACTCGAATAGGTAAACGTAGGAGACAAACAGCGTGATCGGCCTTGCCGTAGCCAATGCGGGATTGTCTCCACGAACCACCCTCCACAACTCCATCCATTCCAGTGTGCCATGCACAAAGGCAAAGGCGGCCAGCAACCAGATAAAGCGGGCCAATGCAAATCGGCTTTCTTCCCTGCCCCGGCTGGCTACAACAATACCCAATAGGTAAAATGACAGGCCGTAGACGAAAAAAACGACATCAAGATATAACGTGACCGTCGTGGAAGACATGAGGTGCCGAAACTCATTTAGTAGGGGAAGCGGAGCAAAACTATCCCAGCCGCTCCACCATCGCCTTGCCCATCTTCGACGGTGAATCGACGATGCCGACCCCGGCGGCTTGCATCGCTGCGAACTTGGCGGCTGCTGTGCCCTTGCCACCGCTGACGATGGCACCGGCATGGCCCATGCGCTTGCCGGGGGGAGCGGTAGTGCCTGCGATATAGCCGACGACAGGCTTAGTGACATGGGCTTGGATATATTCTGCCGCTTCTTCCTCGGCGCTGCCACCGATTTCGCCCACCATGATGATCCCCTTAGTTTGCGGGTCGGCTTGGAACATTGCCAACACGTCGATGAAGTCCAGGCCGTGGATTGGGTCGCCACCGATACCGACACAGGTGCTTTGGCCCAAACCGGCAAGAGTCGTCTGATGGACAGCTTCATAGGTTAGTGTGCCGGAGCGGGACACGATGCCAATGCTCCCTGGGTTGTGGATGAAACCGGGCATGATGCCGATCTTGCATTCGCCGGGGGTAATCACACCGGGGCAGTTGGGCCCGACCAGCTTGGCATCGTAGGACTTCAATGCGGCTTTGACGCTAAGCATTTGCAACACCGGGATGCCCTCGGTGATGCAGACTATCAGTTTTATCCCCGCATCGGCGGCTTCCAAAATGGCATCGGCGGCGAAGGGTGGCGGTACATAGATCATACTGGCGGTCGCAGCGGTCGCATCGACCGCTTGCCGCATGGTGTTGAACACCGGCAGGCCCAAATGGGTTTGCCCGCCACGCCCTGGCGTGACGCCGCCCATTAGCTGGGTGCCGTAAGCTAGGCATTGTTCGGAGTGGAAAGTAGCCTGCTTGCCGGTGAAGCCTTGGCACAGGAGCTTGGTGGTTTTGTCGATGAGTATGCTCATGATATAAGATAAATAAGTTTAGGGGCTTAGGTTTCCCGAAGTTCGAGGCGACGTTCCACGCGTTCTATTCGGTCGCTAAAACGATCTATTCGGATCGATTGCTCGGCCAAGAAGGCATGTTGACTGGCTAGGTCAGATTCTATGCGCCCCAGCCGAGTTTTGATCTCTCGGATATCCTCGCGCATTTCACGCTGGTTATCCAAGAGTCGTTGCATTAGCTGCATGAGCAGTTCTAAACTAGGTTCTGGCATGGTGTTGGCCTCTTCGTTGTTCTCTCGCTCATAAACAGCCAGATGCTATGATCAAAGCAAGCTCGATCTTTGCTTAGGATGTCAGCGGTTGCGTTAATTACAGATTGGCGAGCCGCATAAGTATTAGGCTTAAGACCGGCCAGCCCAAGAAAGTTTATAAGATGGCGATCAATGGCGCTGGTGGGTATTCCAACCAGAATCTTGAAGTAGTCAACCGTCTTCGGCCCAATGCCGTTAATGGCTCGTAGCTTCGGCAAATTTGAGTCTTTCGATAGCCACTCTTGCAATTCTGCTTCGGTTTCTACACTTTCGCGCTTAAATAGATTGATAACTTGGCAGAAGCGTTCGGCTCGATCCACACCTTTCCAGTTCAGAAAATCAGTGGCTTCAGTTGATTGCAGAACATCCAGAGCTGAACTGGTTGTACAAGCATGTGGATATTGAGCGAGGATTTGGTTAACTCGTGGCTTAACGGTGGTGTTGTAGCGATTGTTTGCCTGAAGAACAGCGTCGGCAACTATTGCACCCATATGGTTGTAGCGATCCATTGCCGCTACAAACTTGAAGTCAGGCAATGAGCGAACATACGAGGCTAGTATTTCCGCATCCTTTGGCACGACATTCACCCCGTCACCGACTCGACCGCCTTTGTCGCGGCTTCGTCCAAATCCTCGGCGGGGATGATGGCCAGGCCGGAATCAGCCAGCAATTGCCGCCCTGCCGGTGCATTGGTGCCTTCTAGGCGCACGACCACTGGAACTTTGACATCCACCTCTTTCACCGCCGCGATGATGCCTTCGGCAATCATGTCGCAACGGACTATGCCGCCGAAGATATTGATCAGCACGGCTTTCACCGTAGCGTCGGCCAGAATCAGCTTGAAGGCTTCGGTCACTTTTTCTTTAGTGGCACCGCCGCCCACGTCAAGGAAGTTGGCCGGTTCACCGCCATGCAGCTTGATGACATCCATCGTCGCCATAGCCAGACCGGCACCATTCACCATGCACCCTATATTACCGCCTAGTGTGATGTAATTCAGCCCGTGCTCGCGGGCGGCGTTTTCCTTGGCATCTTCTTGTGCAGGGTCGCGCAAACCGGCGATGTCGGGATGGGCAAACAGGGCGTTGTCATCAATATTGACCTTGCCATCCAAGGCCAGCAGGCGACCATCAGCGGTGACGATGAGGGGGTTGATTTCAATCTGGCTGGCATCCTTGTCAATAAAAAACTTGTAAAGCCCTTGCATAAGTTTGCTCAAGGCATTGATTTGCACCCCTTCCAATCCCAAGCCAAAAGCGATGTCCCGGCATTGGTAAGCCTGCAAACCGGCAACGGGGTCGACTTTTTGAATAAGGATTTTTTCCGGGGTCTTCGCCGCGACTTCCTCAATTTCCACGCCACCTTCGCTAGATGCCATGAATAGTACCCGCTCGCTGGCGCGGTCCACCAAAACACTCAAGTAAAGTTCGCGTGCGATCTGGCTGACCTCTTCCACCAAGACGGCATGTATGGGTAGTGCAACCCCGCCTGTTTGATAAGTGGCAAGGCTGGAACCCAGCATTTCCTTGGCCGCTTCCTCGACTGCAGCGTGGCTGTCCACCAGCTTGACACCGCCCGCCTTGCCCCGTCCACCGGCATGGATTTGTGCTTTAACCACCCAGCGCCCGCCTCCCAATGTGGCCGCGGCGTGGCGGGCTTCTTCGGGTGAGAAGGCGGGGGCGCCGCTTGGAATTGCCACCCCGTAACTGGCAAATAGGCGTTTGGCCTGATATTCGTGAAGATTCATGGAATTCCTCGTATTAATTGCATAATTTGGGCTATTGGCTTGGGGTGCGATTAAAAGTGATGCAGACGAATCCCCGTGTGGTCGTTGAATTTACACCGGGAGTGCAAGGCCTGCCTTGCCTTTAGATGCCCTCGCAAGGCAGGCCTTGCACTCCCGCATCACTTTTAATCGCACCCTATTGGCTGATCATGGCTATTTTAATCTACTTCAGACGTGGTATTTTTCTAGATTCTTGAATTTTTCTATTGCTTCTTTGGCCTTCATATTTAGCGTCTCGGTCAATTCGGAGTTTTTGTAAATCTTCGGAAGCAGTCCTTCGGCCACCAAAGCTTCCTTTATCCATTTCTTGGCAAAACGGTAGTTGCCCGGAGTCGGCGATATTTCGCCAGTCACTGGGTTGCGCAAGTTGGCTTGCTTGTCGTGGGTCGCGGCAGAAACGCTAGGCGGTGCGGCGGCCAACGTGGCGGATGGGGCCGGTGCTGCCACTTTAGGCGTTGCGGACTGCTGGAAGGTAGCGGTTTGCTGTGCAGCTTGGCTGCCTGCGGCTGTCCGGTTTAGTCCGTCGCCTGACTGGGAAACCGTTGCGAATACTTCGTATAAAGCATAAACCACGAAGACCGCGGTCAGGACTGCTAGCAGTTCTGTCATGTAGTTCACCTGTAATAATTATTGTGGAGTCGGGGGTGGCCCGCCTGCAATTCAACGAGAAATCACGCACACCATAGGACGAATCGGGAAAAATCGCAATATCTGGCACACACATTGCGGTCGCTTTGCATAGGCTAGGGTTTACATAAATTACTCTCAAACAGAAAAACTGATTATACCGCCGATCAGGTAGACCTTGTTTTATAGGAAGGAATACAATAGCGCGTGGCGGGGCTGGCGGATTGACTAGCTCTAGGCCAAAAAAATCTTTTTAATTATAATTAGGTGCTTAAGATGGAAATTACCGGTAAAAATATTGTAATCACGGGTGGTGCGCGAGGCATGGGCAGGCGGTTTGCCGAAGACTTGCAACGGGCAGGGGCAAAGCCTTATGTGCTGGATGTCGTGCAGGAAAATTTGGATGTCTTGAAGGCGGAAACTGGAATCGAGGGCCAAGTTGTTGATGTCAGCAACGAGGCTGCTGTGGAAGCTTTCTTTGAGCAATTCACTGCCGCCAATGGCGCGGTGGATGTTCTCATCAACAATGCAGGCATCACTTCCGACGCACTGTTTATCAAGCAAAAGGGCGATGAAATCACTAAGTTTCCGTTTGCGAACTGGGAAAAGGTGATTAACGTCAACTTGACGGGCGTTTTTTTGTGTGCACGGGAAGCGGCCTACCACATGGTGAAAAACAAGATCAAGGGAGTGATTATCAACATTTCTTCGATCAGCCGGGCGGGGAACTTGGGCCAGACCAATTACTCGGCAACCAAATCTGCGGTTGATTCGATGACGGTCACTTGGGGGAAAGAATTGTCCCGCTACGGTATTCGCGTTGGGGCGGTGGCACCGGGCTACATCAATACGGAAATGGTCGCCAAAATCAAGCAGGAAGTGCTGGACAAGATCATTGAGAAAATCCCCGCCGGAAGGCTTGGCGAAATGGACGAAATATCGCAGACCGTCCAGTTCATTATCACCAACGACTTCTTCACCGGGCGCGTTATCGAGGTCGACGGAGGCATGAGAATATAATGGAAGCATACATCGTCGGTGCGTGTAGGACAGCCATAGGCAAATTCAACGGAACCCTGACCCCGCTGAATGCGATTGACCTTGGCGCGGGAGTGGTGCGGGAAATTGTCGCTAGAACCGCTATCCCCGCCGAGCAGGTTAACGAAGTCATCCTAGGCAATGTCATCCAGGCCGGGCTGGGCCAAAACCCCGCCCGCCAAGCCTCGATCAAGGGCGGTTTGCCGGAAACCATTCCCTCTTTCACGGTCAATAAAGTCTGCGGGTCAGGTTTGAAGACTGTCGCCCTCGCCGGACAGTCGATTGCGGCAGGCGAAAACCAAGTCGTGATAGCCGGCGGCATGGAACATATGACGGCAGCGCCCTATCTGCTCAAAGCCCACCGCTTCGGGCAGCGTTTGGGGCATGGCGAAGTGACCGACAGCATTGTCCATGATGCGCTGTGGGACAAGTTTTACGACTGCCACATGGGCACCACTGCCGAGAACATTGCCGAGAAATACCAAATCTCGCGGGAGGAGCAAGACGAATTCTCTGCCGCTTCCCAGCAAAAGACCGAGCAGGCGATCAAAGATGGCAAGTTCAAGGATGAAATCGTGCCCATCCGCATAAAACAGGGCAAGGGCGAGGATATCGTGTTCGACACCGACGAGCATCCCCGCTACGGTACGACCAAAGACACCCTCGCCAAGTTAAAGCCCTCGTTCAATCCCGAGGGCACCGTCACCGCCGGCAATGCCTCGGGAATCAACGACGGGGCGGCTACGGTGCTGGTGGTTTCCAAGGACGTGTTAGCTGAGTTGAACCCCGCATGGGCATTTAAAATACTCGGTTCCCACTCCTCGGCGCTCAATCCCGCTTTCATGGGGCTAGGTCCGATCAGCGCATCGCAAGGGCTGCTTGCCCGTGGCCTATGCTCGATCAACGACCTGGATTTGATCGAAGTCAACGAGGCATTCGCCTCCCAGTCCATTCAAGTCCACCGTGAAATGGGATGGGATTTGTCCAAGGTCAACGTCAATGGCGGAGCAATCGCCTTAGGCCACCCGGTCGGTGCCAGCGGCACCCGGATACTCGTGACCCTGCTGTATGAATTGGTCAGGCGGGATTTGTCCTTAGGGCTGGCATCGCTGTGCATAGGCGGCGGGCAAGGCATAGCCATGCTAGTTGAGCGGGTGCGGTAGACTGCAGTGTTTTCTGGGATTGGGGTTGTTCTCCCTTCCTCCATAGAAGGGCCGGTGATTAGGGCTTAAAAACCTCAACCTACTCTCCCTAAACACTACAATTTTGGATAACGTGTAGGATGGGCAAAGGGGCCGCTAGGCCGCGCCCATCCTACCAAACAACCATCCTCCTGACCGCGCTGTAAGCGTTCACCCCCTCGACCTGCGGGAGAGGGGCTGGGTCTGAGGGCATCTGTAGAGCCTTGATTTTAAAACCCTAACCCTCTCCCGTAGGGCGAGGTGATTTCCGCTAGGGGTGAACGCTTACACCGCGCTGATATTCCGCCCGCCAAAGACAAGAATACCGGATAAGCAGGGGGTCATACGTATTTTAACAACTAAAATTCCTCTGAAATCTGGGCATTCATGGAAACCATACTCTCTAAGCAAGGCCGCAGTAGCGCCTTCTTGCAGCACGAGGTTTACGAGCTGAAAATGACGTGCAGGGATGTCCGTGCCCCCCAGGATTTTGTTACAATGAGAATGGCTGGTTTCCGAACAGGAGAGCGGTGGACACAAACCAAAACTTGTCACCAACCCCACGGTCGCTTTATGCCCCAAAAAATAATTTACGGCTTGATATTCATAGCATTAGGATACTGGTTTTATTATTTTTTTTATCAGGATTTGTTTGATTATATTACCGAGCCTGACAACCAAATAAGTATATTACAAGAATTAGGGATTACCCGTTCCAAGCATAAATAGTGATATACGGCGTTTCAAACAATCTCTGATCGACTAGCCCCAGAGTTCCGCGCTAGGCGGGAAAACCTGGCTACCTGCGTAGCTTAATCCGTGCTGGCGGTCATCTTGCAACAACAAGGGGCCGTCGATATCGACATAGGCGGCACCTTGGGCAAGCAGGAACGCCGGGGCCATGGACAGGGAAGTTGCCACCATGCAACCTACCATGATCTTGAACCCGCACCCCTCGGCCAGCGCTTTCATCCGCAAGGCTTCCGTCAGACCGCCCGCCTTGTCCAGTTTGATATTAACGACATCATAAAGCCCCGCCAAACCCTTGAGGCTGGCGGCAGCGTGGCAGGATTCATCAGCACATACCGGCAGCGGCCTATCCAGTGCGGCAAGCCAATGGTCGCAGTCGGATGGGAAGGGTTGTTCAAGCATCTCCACCCCAATTCGCGCAAGCTCCGGGGCAAGGCTTTGGTAATCGGCGGAAGTCCATGCCTCGTTGGCATCGACTATCAACCGGGCATCCGGGGCATTGGCCCTTACCGCAGCCACCCTGTCCAAGTCGCCTGCACCGTCCAATTTCAACTTCAACAGTGGACGACTGGCTTCTATTCTGGCGGCTTGCGCCAAATTGGCAGGGGTATCGACACTTAGAGTATAGGCAGTTGACAAAGGCTGTGGCGGTAACAGCCCAGCCAGTTGCCAAGCCGGCAAGCCGGAGCGTTTCGATGCCAGATCCCAGAGGGCACAGTCTATGGCATTGCGCACAGCGCCAGGCGCAAGCATGGCGTTGAGCTCCTCCCGTTCCATGCCAGCCTCCAATGCAGGCACCAAGGCTTTAATGCCGGAGGCGACACCCTGAGCAGACTCGCCGTAGCGGGGATAGGGGCGGCACTCCCCGCGCCCAACTGCCATGCCTTCCCTGATTTCGACCATTACCAAGGGGATTTCGGTGTAAGCGCCACGCGAGATACGAAACACCCCGCGCAGCGGCCATGACTCCTGGTGTATGCTTACCTCGCGAAGATTCAATTCATCAATCCAAGTCCAGAAAACTCTTGAGTACCTCCGAACGTGCGGGATGCCTGAGTTTGCGCAAGGCTTTGGCTTCAATCTGCCGGATGCGTTCGCGGGTGACATCGAACTGCTTGCCCACCTCCTCAAGAGTGTAATCGGTGTGCATGTCGATGCCGAAACGCATGCGCAGAACCTTGGCCTCCCGCTCACTTAGACCAGCTAAGATTTGTTCGGTGGTTTCGCGCAAACCCGCGACAGTCGCCCATTCCACTGGCGACATGATGCCCTCGTCCTCGATAAAGTCGCCTAGATGGGAGTCTTCGTCGTCTCCAACCGGGGAAGCCATCGAAATGGGTTCTTTGGCTATTTTGAGTACTTTTAGCACCTTGTCTTCCGTCATCTCCATGCGCGGGGCCAATTCTTCCAATGTCGCCTCACGGCCCATTTCCTGGCGCATTTGCCGGGTAACCCGGTTTAGTTTGTTGATCGTCTCGATCATATGCACAGGGATACGGATCGTGCGGGCTTGATCGGCGATGGCTCGAGTCACTGCTTGGCGAACCCACCAAGTGGCATAAGTGGAAAACTTGAAGCCACGGCGATAGTCGAATTTGTCCACCGCCTTCATAAGCCCTATGTTCCCTTCTTGGATTAGGTCAAGAAACTGCATGCCACGATTGGTGTATTTTTTGGCTATGGAAATGACCAAACGCAGATTGGCTTGGATCATTTCGCTTTTTGCCTGCCTGGCCAGATTTTCGCCCTCGGCCATGCGATGGTGTATTTCTTTGATTTCTCTAATGCTTAATCGATTCTCTTTGGCGATATGCAACAGTTTTTTTTGCATTCGCTTGATCTCGTCGGAGTGGGAGGCCAACTCTTGAGCATAGGGTCGAGCCGATTCAACCTGCCTGCTTAGCCATTCCGGGTTGGTCTCATTGCCAACAAAGCTTGCAAGGAACTCAGTCTTGGGCATTTTTGATGCGGTCACTGCCAAGCCTAGGACGGTACGCTCCTGCTCCCGAATTTTTTCAATGGTCAAATGCAAAATGTCCGTCAGTTCCTTAAAAAAAGGCGGGGTCATTTTGAACTCAAGGAAGCTTGTCGCAAGCGCATTGAATGCCTCTTGCGTTTTTTGGTGTTCGTGCCCGTATTTGTTGCGTGCGTTGAGCGCGATCTTGTACTGTTTCTTGAAGTTTTCCAACTTCTCCTTGACTAATTCCGGGGCAGGGCCGCTTTCGTTTTCATCGACAATATCCGGGTCGGCACTTTCGTCTAAAATGACCGGCTCCGGCAGATTGGGGTCGAAAATATCCAAAACCAGATCAGGAAGCCGTGTTTCACCGCTTTCCAAGCGGTCAAAGGCTTTGATGAAATGGTCCATGGAAGCGGAAAAACGCACCAGCTCACGAGCGGACTGGTTGATCCCTTCTTCAATGCGTTTGGCAATGCTCAATTCACGGTCCCTAGTCAACAAATCGACTGATCCCATTTCGCGCATGTACATACGCACCGGATCGGTGGTCCTGCCTAATTCAGAACCCACTGTGGCCAAGGCTGCCGCCATTTCAGCGGCCTCTTCGTCGTCGTCCGACACCACGGCGGCAACGGGGATTAGCCCTATATCCGGTGCCTCCTCATGTACCTGGATGCCCATGCTGCTGATCAGGCTGATGATATCATCCATCTGCTCGGGATCATCAAAGTAGGTTGGCAGGTGGTCGTTCACTTCCGCATAAGTGAGGAACCCCTGCATTTTGCCTTTGGCGATGAGTTCTTTGAACTCAGTTTGCTGATCTTCTTGATTCATATGTCAAAATTGCTCCTCCAGGGCGGCTTGCCGAACCTGGTTTGAGGTGATTCACCGCAATGCATTACAGCCCCTGGCTTTCTCTTGAATTCAGTTCAAGGCCGGAAGCGCCGGGGAGTTTGGGGTTGAACAGGACGAGTGATTCATCATTATCAGAACCTTTTTTGGGGCAAACCGCTGCTTGACTTATCAGGGTTAACGTAGGTTGCGCCAAGTTTGAAAACAATGGACGGATATCTTGAAAGGCCTATGCCGGGGTCAGCCAACATTATGCTTGCCTGAATGATATTTGGTTGGTACTGTATGACACTTAGGGCTTGCGTCGCAAGCCCGCATCTGACTCCCGGCCTTAATCTTGCTTAAGCGGCTAATCTTAAGGTGGCTGATAATTATAACTTCATTTGAGTCCGGCTGGAATGGCTAAATATTGAAATAAAGCATTGAAGCTTTTTTTCCGTACTCCATTGCTGTTGGCACGACTTGTGTTTTATTTTTCCTCCACAGGCATTTGCTTGGCTTGCTTCTGTAGTAATGTTTGCCGGAGAAAGGTGATTTTCATGTTCTGTTAGGGTAATATTTTACAGAATTAAACTAACCAACCGATTAGAAACTCCCCTGTCCATACTCGACTTTGTCCAAAATTTGTTCAGGTCACGGCAATCGCAGCCCACACCACCCAAAGAATCCTCCGTGCCGATGGCGAGGGTTTACGCACGATCCGAACATAACATCTCGCGCGCCCTAGTCAGCGACAATGCGCTGAAGGTGCTGTATCGCTTGCGCAAAGAAAATTATCAGGCGTATCTGGTGGGAGGGTGTGTGCGTGATCTGCTGTTAGGCCGCGAACCCAAGGACTTTGATGTTGTCACCGATGCCCACCCGGAAGAAATTCGGGCTGTTTTCCGCAATTGCCGCCTGATTGGCAGACGATTCCGCCTCGCCCATGTCCACTTCGGTGACCAAGTCGTGGAAGTGGCCACCTTCCGCGCACTGAACAACGACGACGGAGACGGTGACCGGCAGCATGGCCTGGACGGACGCATCCTACGTGACAACATATACGGAACAATTGAGGAAGACGCTTGGCGCAGGGATTTCACCGTGAACGCCCTGTATTACAACATCCGTGATTTTTCCGTAGTGGATTTCGTCGGTGGCATGGACGACCACAAGGCCGGGATTCTCCGCCTGATCGGTGATCCCGAACAGCGCTACCGTGAAGATCCTGTGCGCATGTTGCGGGCGGTGCGCTTCGCTGTGAAACTTGGCTTCACCATCCATCCCGCTTGCGCCGAACCCATACCCCGTCTGGCACCTCTGCTCGAAGGGATTCCTTCGGCCCGTCTTTTCGATGAGGTCATCAAACTACTGCTTTCCGGATATTCCGTGCAAACGTTTGAGGAATTGCGCCATTTCGGCCTGTTTGGCTTGTTATTCCCCGAAACCGAGCATTGCTTGGGCACCGAATCTGAATCCTACCCCCTGGTTTTTCTGGCCAAGGCACTGGAGCGGACGGACGAACGGATACAACAAAACAAACGGGTCGCGCCGTTTTTCCTGTTTGCCGCTTTGCTTTGGGAGCCGGTACGCACCCTCGCCAACGCCAAAATCAGGTCGGGTGACAACGATGTGTTCGCATACCAGGAGGCGGCGAACGAGGTGCTAAACCGGCAAGTCCGCAGCGTAGCCATCCCCCGTGCGATTAGCCTTATCATGCGTGAGGTGTGGGCGCTGCAACCCCGCCTGGAACGTACCAAGGGTGTCAGGCCATTTAAGCTGCTTGGCCATCCGCGTTTTCGCGCAGCCTATGATTTTCTGGTGTTACGCGCAGAAACCGGCGAGGGCGCCCCGGAACTTGCTGACTGGTGGACCCGCTTCCAAAGTGCCGATGAGGCCCAGCAGCGGGCCATGACTCGGGAAGGCAGTCCGCGTACTGGAGCACCTCGTCCGCGTTCACGCAAGCGCGGGCCGAGAAAGCCGAAAACCATCCATGACGCCTGAATCCACAACACTCGCTATCGCTTATATCGGCTTGGGCGGAAATCTGGACCGGCCATTGGACACGCTTGCCTCGGCGCGACGGATGATTGCTGGATTGGCCAGGGTGCGCGAAACGGCCTTTTCCAGCTTCTACCGCAGCGCTCCGATGGGGCCAGCCAACCAGCCCGATTATATCAACGCGGTGATGGCGGTTGAAACCTCCCTTCCCCCCCTAGCTTTGTTAAAGGCGATGCAAAGAGTCGAGTTGTCCCACGGAAGGGTTCGCAACGGTCTACGCTGGGGGCCGCGAACCTTGGATTTGGATATTTTAATCTACGGCAAACTACACATCACCGACGAGGGGTTGACCTTGCCACATGCAGGCATCGCCGACCGCGAATTTGTGCTTTATCCTCTGGCTGAAATCGCGCCTACCGATTTGGAAATTCCCGGCATGGGACGTTTGTGCGATTTGCTGATTGCCTGCCCACGGCGAGGCTTGGATGTCGTCGTACATGGTTAACTCTGCCGTCACCGTCCCCGGACTGGCAGCGATGAAGTCACGCGGTGAAAAGATTGTCGCGTTGACCGCCTATGACGCGACTTTTGCCCAACTGCTGGACGGGGCGGGGGTGGATGTCACCTTGGTGGGCGACTCGCTAGGCATGGTGGTCCAGGGCCATGCAACCACGCTGTCAACGACCATAGACGAGATGGTCTACCATACCCGTTGCGTGGCGCGTGGAAACAAGCGGGCGCTACTGGTGGCCGACTTGCCATTTATGACGTATCCCACGCCGGAACGCGCCGCCGAAAATGCGGCGCGCTTGATCCGCGAGGGCCATGCGCAGATGGTAAAGCTGGAGGGCGGACGCAGCAAGGCTGACATCGTGCGCTTTCTGGTCGGGCAGGGCATCCCGGTATGCGGCCATCTCGGGCTGTTGCCCCAATCCATTAATCAATTGGGCACTTACTTGGTGCAGGGCAAGGATGACCGCTCCGGCCAAACGCTGCTGGAAGATGCTTTGCTATTGCAAGAGGCCGGCGCGGGCTTGCTGGTCATTGAATGCGTACCGGCCACATTAGGCGAAGAAGTGTCCAGTGCCGTTGACATTCCCGTGATTGGCATCGGCGCGGGAGCCGGCTGCGACGGGCAGGTCTTGGTGCTGCATGACATGTTGGGCTTGGGTGTCGGCAAGCGCCCGCGCTTCGTGAAGGATTTCATGGAGGAAGCGGGCGACATTCCCTCTGCCCTCCTTGCCTATGCACAGGCCGTCCGTAACGGCAGCTTCCCGGCGCAGGAACATTGTTTTTGATGATATAGGGCGCTGCGCACTGTGGTGGTAAAGCAACATTAAACTCCCTCTCCCTCCGGGAGAGGGCTGGGGTGAGGGCAAATCGAATCTAGCTTTACTACCGCAGTCATCTATATAAAAAAACGCTGTATCACACCCACAAATCCGCCAAGGAAAATGTGATGGCATCAAACGGAGCCACGCTGACCGGTTCGTCGTCTTTGAGGGTTGCAACCAGCAGCCACTTGCCATCCAGCAGTGAGAAAGCTTCCAGCGTTTTTGCCTGGGGATCGACCAGCCAGGCATGGGCGACGCCATAATGGGCATAAAGCGGCAGCTTTTTGGCGCGGTCTTTTTTCAGTGTGGACGGCGAGAGGATTTCGCAAACCCAATCGGGCACGACCTCAAAGCGGTGGCCCTCCGGTATAATGGGCATCCGTTCGCGCCGCCAACCGGCCAAATCAGGCACGACAACCACGGTGTCGCGGACAAAATGGATTTCTGGTTCGGGGATGACCCACCAACCGCCTGGGCCACCGCCATCCCCAAAGTGGAAAGGCCCCCCCACTCGGATATTCAGCGCACCTTCAACTACGGCATGCCGCCCTGTCGGACGCGGCTGGGTATAGAGTTCCCCGGCTATAATTTCGCCGGTGATGTTTTCCGGCAAATCGATTAGTTGCTCATACAGCGTGGTTTGGTTCAAGGCTTGGGCGGGGCGGCTCATGGATCGTTCCTCCAGAGTTCCAGTTGTTAGGTAAATTGCAATAATGAATCCTCCGAGAATCGTCCACGAAAAACACGAAATGCACGAACGAATCTGGCTTTTGTTCGTGCTTTTTGTGTATTTCGTGGACTCTTTTTTCCTACGGAACAGATTTTCGTTGAGCGTTTCTTTATCAGGAATCACCTTACGACCATCAAAGGGTACTACACAAACTCTGCCAATGGGACAATACGGGCCTCGCGCAGAGTTCCCTGGCAAATTGCAAAGCCGCTTCCAGATTGGCTTGCGCGGCGGGACTCAAACCCTCGCCCAATTCGAAGCGCTCGCCACGGAGGCTGAGCAAAAACGAAGGCGGCGGCGGGCAGCGGTTGATTTGCTGGTAAACCTGCAATACCGCCGCAGGACTCATGGCGTGGGTGGTGTAGCTGCGGTCGCCCTCGGGCAGCAGGGTCGTGAATGCAAACGGCGAAGAGCAGGAAACGTGCGCATCGATGAACAACACCAAGTCCCTTCCTTCCAAATCCAGGGAATGTTCCACTTGTAGTTGAAAATCCGTCAGAAATTCGATATCCGTCAGTCCGTCGGCTTGTAACCGTTCCAACAACAGCGGGCCTAGGGCATCATCGCCACGGCTGGGGTTGCCGTAGCCGAAAATTAAGGTGGAATTCATATCTCATCGCTGGGCTATGGCAAGGCGCATCTGTTGCAGCATTTTTAATATCAGAGAGTTACTTTTAGCTTATATCATTTTGCAAGGCACATCACACAAGACGGTTAAATTGAGCGTCCTTTATTATTATCCTTTATTAAGATAAAAATGCTGTACATAAATTCAAATCGGGGCTCCTAGCGTTGTAGTGGCACATAGGCCGTTGTTTGCTGGTTCCCAAGCTCCGGCTCTCATCGTTATACACAAGTCCGGGCAAACCGGAAAAGCCGTCATTTCGGCAGGGATGCCGAAATCCAAGCCATGGACGGCAGCCAGTCGGTTGCACAAGTGCTTGATTCATAATAATTGCCAACCTGTATTTTCTGTCTTTTGATACAGGGACACTTGTCGCGACTTTGAGTTTGCCATCCTTGGACGCTGGATTCCGGCATCCTTGACCGGAATGACGGGTCCCCAACACTTGTGCATAACGACGAGTGCAGGAGCTTGGGAACGAGCAAATATTAACCATATTGCCGTATCTCTTGTTTCAATAGCCTTAGCGGCTAATGCCTCTGCGACAGGATATGTGAAATGGCAGTCAGCGTATGGGAAAGTTTCAACAGCCTTAGCGGCTAATGCCTCTGCGACTTACAGACGAACGTGAAAAACTTGGAGTTATTGACGTTTCAACAGCCTTAGCGGCTAATGCCTCTGCGACTCTGGCCTCTGGGGGCCGCGTGTTGCAAGGCTTGGAATGGGCAATTTGGTGAACCTATCGTAAAATCGCAGAGGCAGGGATATTTTAACCATTTTTTCACCCGGATTGCAAGCTAAATCGTTGAATTGATTGGCTTGGTGAACCTCAAGCCCAAAAAAAACCGACAATATTCCACAACTCATTGAATTAGTTTAGTATTTATGCAAATAAACCCGTTTGGCCGATTTGTGCCTTGAGGTTCACCAAAGCGCAATTGACGCACCTGATGACACCGGATGTTGTGGAGTGCGGCGACGAGTCGCCGCGCTCCACAAAGTTGCCATTAGGCAACGGGATTTTTATAATCCCGTCCGTAACATTTTGTAGTTTGGCAGGCGTGGTTGCACACAAAAAACGTAAGCGACGGGGCTACAAACCCCGTCGCGCTTTGTATCTCAGGACAGGGTTCTATCGAAGGATGGAAATCAACTTATTTTCCAATTTTCCCATCGCCATCCCTAGTCATCTTGTCTATCTGCGTTCCTTCCGCATCCAGCAATTCCAATTCCAGCGGCATCTTGCCCAGCGCATGGGTGGCGCAGGACAGGCAGGGGTCATAGGCGCGGATGGCAACTTCCAAATGATTAAGCAGGCCCTCGGTCAGTTCCTTGCCATCCAGGTAGCGGGCGGCCACCGAGCGTACCGCCTCGTTCATGGCCTGGTTGTTATTGGTGGTGGAAACGATTAAGTTAGCGCGCGTGACGATATCCTGCTCGTCGATTTCATAATGGTGGAACAGGGTTCCACGCGGCGCCTCGATGACCCCCACGCCTGCCCGGCGTTTCTCGCCGGTGGCCACCAAATCGCCACTGAGCACATCGGGATCGTCCAACAACTCCCTGATACCCTCGGCACTGTACAGCATCTCCACCATGCGCGCCCAATGGTAAGCCAGAGACTCATGCACCGGCCCGCCTTCCCCCATGGCCATGAATTCGGCCCGTGCGGCTTCCGCCAATGGAGTGGTAATGTAATCGCAATTGTTGATCCGCGCCAACGGGCCGACGCGATACCAGCCGTTTTCGCGGCCAAGCTCGACAATATAGGGAAACTTCATGTACGACCAAGAGCGCACTTCCTCACGCAAATACTGGCTATAATCGCGGTAGTCCACATGGTCAAAGATGGTCAGCCCCTTTTCGTCCCTGGCACGCAAACCGCCGTGATAAAGGTCCAAGGCGCCATCGCTGCGGATGATGCTGAGAAAGTTGGACGGGAAAGCACCAAAGTAATGGTGGTATTCCTCGTTGGCGAGGTAAATCTTTTTGATCAAGGCGACAACTTCCTGCGACCATAGGACCACTTCGTCAATATCTTTGAGCAGGTAGTCGCGGTCTTCCAAACTCAGGGCCTTGTTCATACCACCAGGAACGGCCGCCGTCCCGTGCACACGCTTGCCGCAAATGGCGCGGATCACTTCCTGGCCGAATTTGCGCAGCTTGACGCCCTTCAGGCCGGTTTCAGGATATTCGCCCAACACATTGATGATATTGCGGTGTTTGGCGGCATCATCAAAACCGAATAGGAGGTCTGGCGTGGACAGATGGAAAAAATGCAGCGCATGGGATTGCAAGGTCTGGCCAAAATGCATCAGGCGGCGCAGTTTTTCGGCCGCCGGGGTGAGTTGGTCCACACCCACCAATTGGTCCACCGCCTTGGCCGCCGCCAAGTGATGGCTCACCGGACAGATGCCACACAAACGCTGCACCAGTACCGGGAGTTCCCAGTAGGGCCGCCCCTGGATGAAGCGCTCGAAACCGCGGAATTCGACTATGTGCAGCCGGGCTTGCTTGACATGGTTGTCCTCATCCAGCAACAGCGTTACTTTGCCGTGGCCTTCAACCCGGGTGACGGGGTCGATGATGATGCGTTTGAGATTTTCGGGATGGGCTGCGGTTTCGAGATGTTCGTACATTTAATTCCCCTTTGAAGCGATGTGGTACGCATTTCATGCAGGACCATAATACACCAAACCTACTTGTGATAACATGACGCACTAATGTACAGCTATATCGTTAAGTTTTATGTTGAGTATGGAGAGTCTTCATTTGCTGCGGATTAATCAGAGTCAATTCAATTTCTTTCGGCGGAGTTTAAGGGCGCGTTTCGTGGTGGACATGGAACAGCACGTCAACCTTTTCTTTCCTGACGTTTATCGACGTGAAAGGCCTGAGCAAATACGGTCACGCATTTTGGCAGCCATTAATCATGCCGAGACGTTTGGGTTGACGGGCAGGTCAGATGTTTGCAAATTCATCAATCTGAAGGTCATGTTTGGTGACGACTTCTTTGACAAACCTAATTTGGCATGGGCGAAGGATATGCTCGTCGGCAATTCAACTGATCGCATGTCAAATTTGTACGAAATCGTCATTCGTCAACTTCAATTACACAATAGATAAATAAAGCGATGAGCGACGAATCTACCCAGGCGATTAAGGCAAGCGAGACCTTGGTCAATGCGGGCACAGCGGCTGACGCGAAGGGAAAGAACGCTGTTGACGCTGTAGTGCAACCTTGCCCTTTAAATTGTCCACCCCCCCTAGCCAAGCGAAATGATGATGGGAAGGTGGATATTGACTGGAAATTTATAAGTGACCGGGAGGGTGGGCAGCAATTGAACGGCTATGTTCCCGCTTCGGACAAAAGCAAAAGTGGTGTCACTATTGGCACAGGAGTCGATCTAGGAGCGCGTAGCGGGTCTGATATAGACAAACTTGATATCTCTGATGATCTTAAGGCGAAGTTGAAGCCTTACGTGGGCAAGCAAAAGAGTGATGCGCAGAACTATCTGGATTCTCACCCCCTCACACTAACTGACGAGGAAGCGTCAGCTCTTGACAAATCAGTCAAACAACCGATTCTCAATGGCTTGGTCAAGGACTACAACTCGGCGGTCGATACGGCTAATACAAGCGATGGCTACCAGCGTGTACATTTTGAACAACTTCCGCAAAGTGTGCAGACCGCGGTGGTTTCGACCAGTTTTCAATATGGATCGCTCTCCACGGCAACCCCCAACTATTGGAAACAAGTAACGGAACAACGCTGGCAGGATGCGAGCGACAACTTGAAGAATTTCGGTGATGCGTATCCGACTCGGCGCAAGCTTGAAGCCGGACTATTGGATGCATCAATCGATTCCGCCGCTGTACCTGCCCCTCCCGCTAAATGAACCTTGGATCAGGCATGAATCCAATAATCCGAATTGCGTCATACGTTTTTATTGCACTCACCGCGAGTGCCCATGTGCTTGCGTGTCCGGCAGAGTCGAACAAATTGGAAATCAATGCCCCGCATGGAGTCGCTCTCCTTAACCCTAGCTTTAAACACTATCTTTCCAATATCTGCGAGAGGCTACCGCCTTTACCTGGCCCGCCTGGGTCTACGCAGATTGGCAACTGTGCCGAACTGATTGCTGCCATAGCCTCGGGAGTGGACATCAATGAGCGAAAAGAACGTAAGGAATTTGGAGCCTATTCGATGTGCATCGCCAGCGCGGTTGTTGGCACCGGTGCCGGGGCCTCAGCTTCCCGCTTTGATCTTCATCAGGCTGGTAAACAAATTGCTGCCTATCTAGACCTCGCATCGGTACGCTCATCACTGGCTCCGCAGCGTCCAGCCACTCACTATTTCCTATCCAATTTCCAATTTAAGTCGATTCATGTCGACCCATACTCAGTCAAACTAGCCACTGACCATTTTCGCTATAATTTTGACGTTTTGGCCGCAGGAGATTTTCGGCACTCGGGCAGCCGTGAATTGTTGGTTCGGTTTACAGATCGTGCCATAGGGGGCAGCTACGACAGTGCCACTATCTTGATTCTTAGCTGGCCCCTGGAGCAGGATGTAATCGAAGCCACCGACGCTATTGACTACTTGCGTGATGCCAAGGCACCAACTCCCCATGCGGATGGTGCGCGACCCTTGCGGCAGTGACTTTCGGCGGACACGCAGCAGAATTGGCGTGGCAAAGATTAGCTGTGGATAAGTGACCATTCATGTATGATATTAAAGTTCTTTACTTGACCGGTGACGAGAGCACACTCAGGAACTCACTGCCACCTTGCACTTCCCACACTAACAGTATTTATCAAACCGCCCGATGAGCAACCTTTGGAACCTCTGTATCAGCAAACTCGAAGGCGAGTTGCCCCCACAACAGTTCAACACCTGGATAAGGCCATTGCAGGCTGTGGAGAACGGTAACGAACTCAAATTGCTCGCCCCCAACCGATTTGTGCTGGATTGGGTCAAGCAACATTTCTTCGACAAGATCGAAGAAGTGGTCGCCAACCAACAAATTGAGCCTAGGCCCAATATTGTGCTAGAGATTGGCAGCAGGCCACAGGAAAGTTCCGCCCGCACGGATGGAAAGCCAAACGCCTCGAAAAAGCCGGTCACCACCCGCAAAAACCAACCCAATAATTTGAATACTGCTTTTACCTTCGATAATTTCGTCGAAGGCAAATCCAATCAGTTGGCGAAGGCCGCCTCCCTGCAAGTTACCCAAAATGTAGGCCGGGCCTATAACCCCTTATTTATCTATGGCAGCACCGGCTTGGGCAAGACCCATTTGATGCACGCCATAGGCAACGAAATACTGGTAGGCAATCCGTCAGCCAATATCATTTACCTGCACTCCGAGCGTTTCGTATCGGACATGGTCAAAGCGCTGCAACACAATGCCATCAATGCGTTCAAAGAGTTTTACCGCACCGTCGATGCGTTACTAATCGACGACATCCAGTTTTTTGCCGGCAAGGAACGGTCCCAGGAAGAGTTTTTCCATACCTTCAATACATTGCTGGAAAACAAGCACCAAGTAGTCATGACCTGTGATCGGTACCCGAAAGAAATTAAAGGATTGGAGGACCGCTTGAAATCACGCTTCGGTTGGGGCCTACCGGTTGCGGTGGAGCCACCCGACTTGGAAACGCGGGTAGCCATCCTGATGAGCAAGGCCCAACATGCCGGAGTGGAACTATCCCCGGAAGTGGCGTTTTTCATAGGCAAACGCATCCGTTCCAACATCCGCGAGCTGGAAGGGGCACTACGCAGAGTCATCGCCAATTCCCATTTTACTGGCAGGCCGATTACCCTGGACTTCGCCAAGGAAGCGCTACGCGACCTCATCGCTCTTCAGGATCGCATGGTCAACGTGGACAACATCCAGAAAACGGTGGCTGAATATTTCAAAATCCGCGTCTCCGACCTGCTCTCCGACAAACGCACCCGCACGATCACCCGTCCGCGGCAGATTGCTATGGCCCTAGCCAAAGACCTGACCAACCACAGCCTGCCCGAAATCGGGCAGATGTTCGGCGGACGGGACCACACCACGGTGTTGCACGCCACGCGCAAGGTTGTCGAGCTGAAAGAAAGCGATAGCAAATTCCTGGAAGATTATTCCAACCTGATGCGTATACTTTCCAACTGACGGAGCAATACCGGCAATAACCCCACTAGAAAACCGCCCCTATGAAATTCAAGACATCCCGAGAAAATCTTCTGATGCCCCTACAACAAGTGGTGGGGGTGATTGAAAAACGGCAGACTCTACCGATTCTGTCCAATGTGTTGATCCGGCTTGCGGATAACCGTTTAGAGTTTACTGGCACCGATTTGGAAGTTCAACTGGTGACCCATTCCGTGACTGAATCGGGGGAAGACGGCGAAATCACCGTGCCCGCGCGCAAATTGCTTGACATCTGCCGCCTGCTGCCTGAAGGCAGCGCTGTCAATGTGGAATGCCGCCAAGACAAGATCACCGTCCACAGCGGGCGCAGCCGATTTAGTTTAAGCACCTTGCCCGCCGACAACTACCCTGCTTTCGATGTCAGCGCCCCGGAAGCGGAATTAAATTTAAATAGCCGCTTACTGAAAAAGGCTATGGAAAAGACGCTTTTTGCTATGGCTTTGCAGGATGTCCGCTATTATCTCAACGGATTACTCATCGACCTTGACGGACAATTGCTGCGCACGGTGGCTTCAGACGGACACCGGTTGGCGCTGTATGAGGAAGTGCTGGAGGACGCAGACTTTGCACCGCGCCAAGTCATCGTCCCGCGCAAGGGAATCCTTGAGCTTTACCGTTTGCTCAACGACCAGGATGAGACCATCACTCTGCAACTCGCCTCCAACAACATAAGTGTGCTAATGGGCGAACTCAGCTTCTCCGCCAAATTGATCGAAGGGCGCTTCCCTGACTTCCGTCGCGTGATGCCTAAGGACATTACCAAGGTCATCACCCTTGATCGGGAAGCCTTTAAAGCCGCACTAACCCGCGTGTCGGTGTTGACCGCTGAGAAAATCAAGGGTGTCAGCCTAGAAGTGAAAGACGGGCTGATGCTTTTGCAATCACAAAACCCCGAACACGAAGAGGCCGAAGAAGAATTTGAAGTTAGCCTCTTAGGCGAGGGTTTGGCTGTTGGCTTCAACACGACCTACCTTCTGGATGCGCTCAACAATGTAGACTCGGAACAAGCCATACTTTCTTTCACTGATGCGGGCAATAGTTGCCTGATCGAAGACCCGCAGAACCAGAAGTACAAGTTCATTGTGATGCCGATGAAACTTTGACTTTACAGCATCAAGTTGAATGGGCATGTATTTTGTTGTACTATATTATCACTGCGTCCCCATCGTCTAGAGGCCTAGGACACCGCCCTCTCACGGCGGCGACGGGGGTTCAAATCCCCCTGGGGACGCCATTCAAAACAAAGGCTTGCTCACGAAGGTAGAGCAGCCCTAAATTAGCGGTCCGAATTGACGCCAGCTAACTACGATTGATGTTGTGAATACAATGTCATCCGCAATTGCTACAACCAAATTTCTCAATGTTACAGCGTTTTTAATATCTGAGATTATCTGTCACAGCGTTTTTAATATCAAATGATTACTTGTTTGGTTATTTTGCAATGCAATTCACACAATTGCTGGTTTGATTGAGTATCCCTTGTTATTTTCCCTTGTTAGGATAAAAACGCTGTAGCTTATGCTGTTTAATTCATATCCTTTTATATTCCTTTTTCTGCCAATAACAATTTTATTATTTTATTTGGCAGGCCGATTTAGCCAAAACATTGCCGCTGCTTGGCTGGTAATTGCGTCGTTATTCTTTTATGGGTGGTGGAATCCACGCTATCTAGTATTATTATTGACATCAATATTTTTCAACTATACCGTTGGCGTAGGGCTTATAAAAGAGCAGCAGCGGAGTGGTAAGAGCAAAAAATGCAAAGCTATCTTAATATTTGGCCTAGGATTTGACTTGTCTTTATTAGGATATTATAAATATGCCAACTTCTTTATGGAAAACATAAATGCATTGACGGGTTCATCTTTTAATTTAGGTGAGATTCTGTTGCCACTGGGAATTTCTTTTTTTACCTTTACTCAAATAGCATTTCTTGTGGATGCGTTCCGTGGTGAGGTGAAAGGTTATAATTTCATTCACTATATTTTATTCATAACTTACTTTCCCCACTTAATAGCAGGACCAATCCTGCACCATAAAGAAATTATTCCGCAATTCTGTAGTCCTGAAACTTATAAAATCAATTTTAACAATATTGCGGTTGGTTTAACCGTATTTTTTATCGGATTGATCAAGAAAACAGCTCTTGCGGATGGCATTGCCCCACATGCGGTCACTTTGTACGCACTTGCGGACAAGGGCCAAGCCTTGACGTTTTTTGAAGCATGGCTTGGGGGAATATGCTATGCATTTCAGTTATATTTTGACTTTTCTGGCTACTCCGACATGGCGATTGGTGGATCATTAATGTTCGGGATAAAATTGCCCTTAAACTTTCATTCGCCCTACAAAGCGGTAAATATTTTTGAATTCTGGCGGCGCTGGCATATGACCTTGTCTAGATTCCTTCGCGAATATGTTTATACACCGCTTAGCCACGGCAGGCAAAAACCTTGGCGTCTAATGTTGAATCTGGTGATTACCATGCTAGTTGGCGGACTCTGGCACGGCGCAGGATGGAATTATTTGATATGGGGTGGAATGCATGGTTTTTACCTAACAATGAATCATCTGTGGAGAAATCTCCGACGAGGATTCGGACAGGATATTAGGATATCGACACCGATTGGGAGTTTTTTCGGTTGTGCTTTGACATTCGCCGCATTCGTACTATCACTAGCTTTGTTTCGGACACATAGCATGAACGGAGCGATGCATATGCTTAGCGGAATGCTGGCTATAAATGGGGTAGCTCTACCGTTAGAGTGGAAAAGCCAATTTGGATCACTTGAACCTTTACTAAGCTCGTTGGGTATAAGGTTCCAAGCGATAAACGCACGCATTGAGGGTACTGGTTTTACATCGGATGCCTTCAAGTCAGTGCTTTATTTAGGCTTAATAATATGGTGCATGCCTAACACGCAGCAGATTATGGCAAAATACTATCCAGCTTTAAATCCTTACCGTGGCGACAAGTTCCAACCTTCAATGTTACTTTGGAAACCAAATTTTAATTGGTCTGTCGGTATAGCTATTATTGCTGTGATTGGATTAGCCAATATTACTAAAGTCAGCGAGTTTTTATATTATCAATTTTAAATACAGCATTTTCAACGTCAATAGGAGTCTCGATTTGCATTTATGTACAGCGTTTTTTCTTAACAAAGAAAAATAATAAATGACACTCAATCAAACCATGCTGTGTGTCTGTGATTAACAAAACGATATAACCCAACAAGTAACTCTTCGATATTAAAAACGCTGCAATATGTCTAAAGACAAGATTGAATCTATAAGATATTTATTTTCACTCATATTATTTGTGATATTTTCTCTTGCTGCATTAGCTTTGACATCTGAATATATTCAGCCGTTGAGTGGTGATTTAACAAGAATGGGTGGGTATGCAGAGAGAGATTTTGGATGGACTTCTTCACGTAAAGTTTTGAGTAACGAAGCTAAGGTTTCAAATTCATACGATAAGTATTATGATATTGTAGTTCTAGGTGATTCGTTCTCAAAATCTGGATTTTGGCAAAGTTTCTTAAATGAGAAAACTGGCCTCTCTTTCACCACCCTTCACTGGGATGACACATCTATAGAAAACATTATTAAAAGCAAAGTATTCATAAATAACCCACCAAAAATTTTTATCGCTGAGATGGGGGTAAGAACTTTACCAAAGCATTTTTCTTCATCAACAGCCACATGTGTGCCTTCCTCTCCTATTAAAATTGAAGGGTTAAAATTTACCAACGGGAGTAAACAGAGCATTCCTTTGGTTGAAATAAGAAGAGATACTACAACTGATTGGTCTGAAATAAATTTAAAATTCGCGCTCGTTTACATTGAAAACAGTATACTAAGATTTGTATTTGATAACGATTTTACAAAAGTCAAAAAATATAGTTTACTAAAAGATAATCTATTTTCAAACACTAAAAGCAATGAAATTCTTGTATTAAATTCTTGGTTTGAAAGCAAGAAATGGACTATTAATGAAATCAATATTGCGACATGCTATGCCTTGGAAATTCAAAACGAAATTCAATCTAACGGTAAGACAGTATTTATTCTCCTACCTATACCGGACAAAGGTACAGCTTATAGCAAGTATATAATTAATCCCGAGTTTACTAATATAGCAGAAATAAACAATATGTTGTTGCAAAAAAAAATCAATACTACTCACGTTGATGCTCTTTTACAGAAAGCCATAGATAGCATGGAAAAAGATGTATACTTACCAAATGACACCCATTTCGGCACTTTAGGTTATCAAATCGCTGCACAGTCAGTGTATGAATTATTAGTTGAAATCGGTGTTATTGCTGGTGACAAATAAATACAGCATTTTTATCTTACATCTTCTCAACATCAAAGAGTTACTTGATAATGAATATGTAAACGCAGATCAGGTTAACGGAATATCTTGCCCTTTCATTTCAGCTATCAAGTAACTCTCTGATGTTGAAAACGCTGTAACGTAACTAAGTAATAGACATTATCATAAACGTAACCAGCTTCCGCACCACTGCTTAACCAAAGCGCGGTTTCTTATAGGGTCTAATCATTTTATATTATAAACGCTGTAGCTTATGCTGTTTAATTCTTTCGAGTTTATTTTCATTTTTTTACCAGTAGTCCTTTATGTTTTTTTCAAGCTAGGAAGGTATAATCAACATATCGCTGCCGCATGGTTGGGCGCAGCCTCCTTGTTTTTTTATGCATGGTGGAACCCAATCTATGTTTCACTTCTCATGGCATCCATTATATTTAATTATATTATTGGCATATGTATCGCCAACTTTTTTACCCTGAACAATATTAAGTTACGTAAGTTAACCTTGTTTTTTGGGGTTGTCTCTAATATTATTTTATTAGGCTATTTCAAATATTTTAATTTTTTCGCCACATCCTTAACAACAAGTTTAGGCATCAATTATCAAATTAATACTATAATACTTCCCTTAGGAATTTCATTTTTTACATTCACACAGATAGCTTTTTTGGTTGATGTATCTCGTGGATTAGCCAGAGAATTTAATCTTATCCACTATATAGTTTTTGTCACCTATTTTCCACACTTAATAGCTGGCCCGGTATTGCATCATAAAGAAATGATGCCACAGTTCCAAAAGAAGGATATTTATAGCTTCAACTACCAGTGTTTTGCAATTGGATTAACAATATTTATAATTGGCTTATTCAAAAAAGTGATGTTAGCTGATGAAATGATTAAATATGTTAAACCTGTATTTGAATCAGCTGCAAATGGAAATACGTTATCATTCAAAGAAAGCTGGGGCGCTGCACTCTCGTATACCCTTCAGCTTTATTTTGATTTTTCTGGATATTCAGACATGGCAATAGGAATATCTAGGATGTTTGGTATCATACTTCCTCTTAATTTTAATTCCCCTTATAAAGCCGTCAATATAATTGATTTTTGGCGGCGATGGCATATGACATTATCGCGTTTCTTGCGAGATTATCTTTACATACCTCTTGGAGGAAATAGAAAAGGGGTTCTCAGAAAGCATGTAAATCTAATGACGACCATGGTCCTTGGAGGTTTATGGCATGGTGCGGGATGGAATTTTGTGGTTTGGGGAGGTCTGCATGGTTTATATCTAATCATCAACCACTTATGGCATGGTATACGAAATAAATTAGGTCATGATCTTAATAAATCCTCTTTTGTTGGCAGGTTGTCTAGTTGTTTCATCACATTCATAGCCGTAGTCTTCGCTTGGGTTATTTTCCGGGCAGACAACATACAAACTGGATTTTCAATTACTGAATCCATGCTAGGCATAAATGGATTCGGTTTCACTGGACGTTTTCAACTGTCCATGATAGGGAAACTTTTGCTAATTGCATGGCTGTTGCCGAATACTCAGCAGATAATGGCCAAATATGAGCCAGCTTTCATAATTTACGAGAAAGATTTCTCTTCTACTGTGAAATGGTTTGAATGGAGACCCAGTTTGATTTGGATGATTTTAATTTTTATTTTGGCATCCCAATCTATATTGAAGGGCGACGATAGTAGTGAGTTTCTATATTTTCAATTTTAACGATGGATAATTTCAAGTTTTATACATGGGGATTGGTGACTCTTGTTGTTGCCAATTATATTATATTATTATTAGCCTGTTTTTATCTAGAGCCTCCAACAGGTGACACAACCCGGGTAAGCGGGTATTCTGAAAATGACTACGGATGGAATGTACCGCAAAAGGCTTTTGCACAACTGCCAGCCCCTCTACAAGAAGTTTATGATCATTACGCTGATATCCTAGTGGTAGGAGACTCCTTCTCCTTCGGTGGAGTTCTTGGTATGATGAACTACCCGTGGCAGAGCTTTTTAACTGCTGAAACTGGATGGTCTGTATCTACTGTAAGTCATTATACAACAAAAACTAATCCACCAAGCTATGATCCAACTATAATACCACAAATAGTAAATAGCGATACATTCCAAAAAACACCACCTAAAGTTTTTGTTTTGGAAGTAGTTGAACGTCAGTTAAATATATTGCCAAAAATTAGTGGAGAATGTAAGGTAACAAATAAGATTCATGAATACGAATCTCCTGAACTCAGGCCAATATCTAATATGATGCCTATCATTGATGTATTTAGAGATAATAATCGTCCACCCTTAAATAAACGATATGCATATGCAGTAGATTATTTGGATACACTCTTCCATTTGAATTATGGAGACACTCGGGCATTCTTATTCGATTTGAAAATGGATAAGCTATTTTCTAGCAAAAAATCTGGCATATTGTTAGTGTATGAAGGGGATGTAAAAAAGAAAAATTGGAATGATCATTTTGTTGAGGACATAAGATGTAGGCTAATTAATTTTCAGAACCTTGTCCAAAAGAATGGCAAGACTCTTTTTGTAGTGATGGTCGCACCTGACAAATTAACAACTTACTCACCTCTTTTGAAAGATGCATCCTCTGCGAAATATAGTCCTATAAGCCGATTGTCATCAGACAAATCCTTGCATTTGCCTAGGTTTGATTTACCATTGCAATCTGCCGTTACAAAAGAGGGTGTTGTAGATTTGTATTTGCCGAATGACACACATTGGGCAGGCAAAGGTCAACAAATAGCGGCTAAAACATTACTTCAATTTCTTCTGGAGTTTTCTGGGGACTAATTGCAGCATTTTCAACATCAAAGAGTTACTTGATAGCTGGAATGAAAGGGCAAGATATTCAATGAACTTGAAACGTTAGCTGAATATCCTTTATTAGGTATAATTTAAAGACGAAAATGCTGTACATAAAGAATTCTCCATGCTTCACATACCGTTTCCAGAAATGTATGCTAGCCAATAATTTAAACGCGTATAATAATGCGCCTATGGGCTTCCCTCAACGAGGTAAGGCGCAACAGCCGTAAGCCATAGTTCTGGTAAGGTCATTTTGCTGCTGGACAAACAACGGTCTATGTGCCACTACATTGCTAGAAGAAGAATTTGCATTTATGTACAGCGTTTTTTCTTAACAAAGAAAAATAATAAAGGACACTCAATCAAACCATACTGTGTGTCTGTGTTTTGCAAAATGAAATAACCCAACAGGTAACTCTTCGATATTAAAAACGCTGTATGTTATTTAATTCATATGGATTCATTTTCGCCTATTTGCCAATAACATTAATAGTGTTTTTTGCATTAGGAAAAAAAAACAACTTTATTGCATCAATTTGGCTAACTGCGGCATCATTTGTATTTTATGGCTGGTGGAACCCAAGTTTTGTTGCTTTATTGGTACTGTCAATTGTTTTTAATTTCACCATTGGGTCAATTCTTGCCAGATTATCTAGTTTAATATACTCAAAACATACGAATATTTTATTATTCATAGGAGTTTTAGTGAATATATCGCTATTATCCTACTATAAATATACTAACTTTTTCATTGCAAATTTTAATGGTGTATTTGGAACGGAATATTGTTTGCAAGAAATTATTTTACCGATAGGAATCTCCTTTTTCACATTTACGCAAATTGCCTTTTTAGTGGATGCATCACGGGGTTTAGCCAGCGAATATAATTTTATAAATTACTGCCTTTTTGTTACCTACTTTCCTCATCTAATTGCCGGCCCAATTTTGCATCATAAGGAGATGATGCCTCAATTTTCAAGCGTTGATACTTATAAATTACACTACGATAATATATCAATTGGGATGACTCTATTTATAGTAGGCTTGTTTAAAAAGGTATTATTGGCAGACAACGCTTCTATTTATGCGACACCAGTATTTGAAGCGGCTGAGAAAGGTGTGTATGTCACATCACTGGAAGCATGGGGTGGCGCTTTATCGTATACTTTGCAATTGTATTTTGATTTTTCTGGTTATACGGATATGGCTATCGGTGCTTCAAGGATGTTTGGCGTAAATTTACCAATAAATTTTAATTCTCCATATAAGGCAAATAGCATAATTGATTTTTGGCGTCGCTGGCATATGTCCCTTTCTAGATTCCTTCGCGATTATATATATATTCCACTAGGCGGGAATCGTAGCGGAAAAACTCGCCGGTATATTAATCTTATGCTCACCATGTTGCTTGGTGGGCTTTGGCATGGCGCAAACATAACATTTTTAATTTGGGGAGGTCTACATGGGATTTATTTAATCATAAACCATGCTTGGCGAAGAATTTATCATTGGCTTGGTTATCGTTCAGAAAACCACTCGCTGTTATATAAAATAGCATGCCGTATTATTACCTTTATTGCAGTTGTGTTTGCATGGGTGTTTTTCAGATCTAATTCCCTAAATTCTGCGATTATTATTATCAAGGGAATGCTTGGAATGAATGGCACTTTATTACCAATAACTTGGATAGAAAATTCAGAAAATAATCCATTCATTCATTGGCTTTTATCCCATGGTCTCAAGTCTACGATTGATAATACCTTATCTAGCGCTGGTCCGGAGCTAAGATTGATAGCTATTTTGCTGTTTATTTGTTGGGTTTTGCCTAACACAAGTGAACTTTTTCTACTAGATCGCCGTACATTCAATTATAATTGGACATGGAAACCAAATCTATATTGGCTTACTATTTCCATTGTCATGGGCTTTTGGTCAATCCTATCTTTATCTGAAATGAGTGAATTCATCTATTTTCAGTTCTAAGCTACAGCATTTTCAACATCAAAGAGTTACTTGATAGCTGGAATGAAAGGCAAAGTTATTTGGTTAACTTGAAACTTTGCTGAATATCCTTTACTAGGTGTATTTTAAAGATGAAAATGCTGTACATAAAGATATACCCATGCTTCACATACCTTTTTCAAAAATGTATGCCAACCTATAATTTTAGTGCGTATAATAAATCACTAATAGGCTTCCCCCAAAGCAGTAAGGCGCAACAGGCGTATTCCGTCGTTTTGACAACGTCTTTTGTTGACCGTCAAACGGCTTATGTGCCACTTTTTTTTTTTGCTAGGACTCCCGATTTGCATTTATGTACAGCGTTTTTTCTTTACACGGAAAAATAATAAAGGACGCGAATACAAACCACCAATTGTTAGAATTGCTTTGCAAAATAATATAACTTAACAAGCAATTATTGGATCTTAAAACGCTGCAATGAATACAAAGAATTTTACTATATATTGTATTTCATCTTTACTTTTACTGTTATTTGTCACCGTTATAATTAACAGGATTATCGATCCATTTTGGTATTATAGAGATATATCGATTAACGGATTTAACGCGGTAAAAACTGAGTATCATGGCTATGAAGGACAAATTAAGCCGGTAATATTAAGGGAAACACGCCCAGAGGTGGTTATATTCAGTAATTCGTATTTTGAAATAGGTTTAAACCCTGAACATCCCGGGTTGACCGATAAGGGAAAATTTCGCAGTTATAATTTTGGCATTGCTGGAGCTGATTGGGTTAAAGTTTATTGCAATGTGGATTTTGCGATTAAGCATACCACCCTAAGAACTGTGGTGATAGGTATCAATCCATTGCAACTACCATTACCCGATTGCAGCACTAAAATGGAACCCATCGGAACAATAGAACAGAAGACATTACTATTTTCGTTTGATGCTTTGAGGGCTTCAATTAATACCTTACGTCATCAAGATAGACCACCTACACATACTCTTAATGGTATGTCATACTTTCACAGAAATAATAATGCTCAAATTGAGCAGGTTTTCAAGTTCTACTTAAGAAGGCAGCTAAATTTTGCAGCAAAGGAACCCTGTAAATCCCCTGTCGCAACAGAAATTCCCGCTTGGTCGTATCCAATTGATCACCAGGATGTTGAAGGCTTGAAGCATTTATTAATTTTACTAGTTAACCACAATGTAAATGTAAAACTAGTTGTCTATCCAAACCATGCAATGTGGATGGAGTTATTGATGGGATGCGGTGATATCCTAGGGAGATGGCGATCTCTATATGATATTGCAAAGCTTGTCGAACAGGTTAATACCATGCATTCATTAGTAGAGTTATGGGATTTTCAAGGAACCTCTGATATCCTAACAGAACGGATCCGCAACAATGAGGTAAAGTATTGGCAAGATATTGGACATTTTAACTATGAAATGGGCGATGTTATGCTTGACGTTATTTTTAATGGAAAAAAACTAAAATCTATTCACTCTAACGATGACTTTGGTGTATTATTAACCCCCACTTCCGTTGTTGATCGTTTTTATAACTACTTTATAAATAGAAAAGATTTTATTGCAAGGAACCCTTGGTTTCTTGAAGATTTTAATATGTTTACAAGATAATTTACAGAGTTTTCATCTTCAAAATATACCAAAAAAACGATATTCAGTTAACCCTTCAGGTTAACCGAATAACCCACGCTATCATACCCACTATCAAGTAACTCTTTGAGGTAGAAAACGCTGTAATGCACATTGGTTCATATCAATTAAATGGAAACTTAATTTTGGCTCCCATGGCCGGTGTCACTGACAGACCTTTCCGCATATTATGTCGCCGCTACGGAGCAGCGCTAGCAGTATCGGAAATGGTCAGTTCGAATCCTGAATTATGTAATACGCGGAAATCCTTATTGCGCTGTGATCATACAGGCGAGCCTGAACCAAGAACCGTCCAGATTCTCGGGTCATGTCCGCAACAGTTGGCTGATTCTGCAAAGCGCAATGTTGACCGAGGTGCGCAAATTATTGACATCAACATGGGCTGCCCCGCCAAAAAAGTGTGCAATGTCGCTGCGGGTTCCGCACTGTTGAAAGATGAAAAATTAGTGGCAAGCATTTTGGATGCTGTGGTTAAGGCCGTGGATGTGCCTGTCACCTTAAAATTTCGTACTGGATGGGACCTGAGCAGCCGAAATGCGGTGCAAATAGCGAAAATTGCTGAAAGTAGCGGTATTCAAGCCTTGGCCTTGCATGGGCGCACCCGCGCTTGCGGCTTTTCCGGCGCGGCCGAATACAATACAATAGCTGAGGCCAAATCGGCGGTAAATATTCCTATCATTGCCAACGGAGACATTGACTCGGCTGCTAAAGCTAAGTTTGTGCTTGCCACAACGGGTGCCGATGCGCTGATGATTGGACGTGCAGCACTTGGCAGACCTTGGTTGTTTGCGCAAATCCAACACCATCTTGAATTTGGAACGGAATGTCTTCCACCAGAAACTGAGCATTTGCAAAATGTAATGATCGAACATCTCTCCGCCTTATATGCGTTTTATGGGGAGTACGCCGGTGTGCGGATAGCCCGCAAGCACATTGCTTGGTATGTGAAAAATTTGGGTGGTATAGCTTCGCAAAAACTAAAAGCCATTTTATCTGTGGAAAATGCAGACAGGCAAATTAGCCTAGTAACAAGCTTATTTGAATTCAATCTTCGAGAAACACCAGCATGAATGTCGATGATGTCGTTAACAGTATGGTTGGAATGGAGTATTCTGCTCCGCCGCAGGTTCCATTATTGCTCAGCGAACATGTTCGCCTTGCGGTTAAGGACTATGTAACCCGGCTTGATGGGGAAGAGATCGGTAATCTTTATGATATGGTACTCAATGAAGTTGAACGCCCCCTAATTCAGACGGTACTGGAACTGTGCGGTCATAACCAAAGCAAGTCTGCACAAATGTTAGGATTGAGTCGCAGCACTTTGCGTAAAAAACTAGCCAACTATGGCCCGCTCTAAGCATAAAGCGTTTTACAGCGTTATTACTATCAAATAGTTACTTGTTGAGTTATATTATTTTGCAAAGCACATACACACAAGATGGTTTGATTGAGCATCCGCTATTATTTTCCTTTGTTACAGCATTATCAACATCAAAGAGTTACTTGATAGCTGGAATGAAAGGGCAAGATATTCAGTTAACTTGATACGTGAGCTGAATATACCAATCTGGTATATTTAAAAAATAACAATTCTGTAGTTGAATAACCCTTATCCTGAGTTTTACCATGACTATTAAAATTTCCCGTGCATTGATTAGTGTCTCCGACAAAACTGGTATCGTTAATTTTGCCCGCTCCTTATCAACATTGGGTGTGGAAATTCTATCTTCAGGAGGCACCGCAAAATTGCTCTTGGAAAACGGCATTCCCGCCATTGAAGTGTCTGATTACACTGGATTCCCTGAAATGATGGATGGACGCGTCAAAACCTTACACCCGAAGATTCACGGTGGAATACTCGGGCGTAGAGGGATAGACGAGGCCGTTATGGAAAGCCACGGCATCAAACCCATTGATCTGGTGGTGGTGAACCTTTACCCCTTTGAGAGCACCGTGGCCAAGCCGGATTGCGACTTGGAGACCGCCATCGAAAATATCGACATTGGCGGACCTGCCTTAATACGGGCGGCAGCAAAAAATCACGCATCGGTCGGCGTCATTGTTGATGCGGCGGATTACGAGGTTGTGATTGCCGAATTGCAAGGCGGGGACGGATCATTAGCGGAAGCCACCCGCTTTAGGCTTGCTGCCAAGAGCTTCGCCCATACCTCCAAGTACGACGCCGCCGTTGCTGACTATTTGGGCAGGCGGGTGGAGGGTGCGGATGCGTTCCCCGAACAACTGTTGTTACGCTTTTCTCGCAGTCAACGTATGCGTTATGGGGAAAACCCGCACCAGCAAGCTGCATTTTATATTGAGGCGAACGCTGCGCAGGGTTCCATCAGTTCAGCCCGCCAGCTTCAAGGTAAAGAGTTGTCTTACAACAATATCGCCGATGCCGACGCGGCCTTGGAATGCGTGAAAAGTTTCGACAGTCTGCCCACTTGCGTCATCGTCAAACATGCCAATCCATGCGGCATCGCACAGGCGGCGAGTTTGCTGGAAGCCTATGACCGTGCTTACGCCACTGACCCGACCTCGGCGTTCGGTGGCATCATCGCTTTCAATCAAGCCTTGGATGCCGCTACTGCGAAGGCCATTATTGACCGTCAGTTCGTCGAGGTCATCATTGCCCCCGGCATCGCAGCCGAAGCCTCGCAGATTCTAGCCACCAAGCAGAATGTGCGGGTGTTGGATTGTGGCCAGTGGCAGGCTTTGTCTACCCCGGCTTGGGATTTCAAACGGGTGGTCGGTGGCTTGCTGGTACAGGATCGGGATGACGGACTGATAACCCGCAACGACCTGCGCATTGTGACGCAACGGGCACCGACGGAGCAGGAAATCATCGACTTGTTATTTGCCTGGAAGACCTGCAAATTCGTCAAATCCAATGCCATTGTCTATGCCAAGAACAGCCAAACAATTGGAATTGGCGCCGGGCAGATGAGCCGCGTCTATTCCGCCCGTATCGCCGCCATTAAGGCAGACGATGAAGGGCTGGAAGTCAAGGGTTCAGTAGTGGCCTCCGATGCCTTTTTCCCGTTCCGCGATGGCGTGGACTCGGCAGCGGCAGTCGGTGTCACCGCCGTCATCCAACCGGGTGGTTCGGTGCGCGACGCCGAAGTCATCGCCGCCGCCGACGAACATGGTTTGGCGATGGTGTTTACCGGGATGAGGCATTTTCGGCACTAGTTTACAGCGTTTTTAATATCGAAGAGTTACTTGTTGGGTTATATCATTTTGCAAAGCAGTTCATATACAGGATGGTTTGACTGAATGTCCTTTATTATTTTTTTTTGTCAAGAAAAAACGCTGTACATGAATGCGAGTCGGGACTTCTACGGTGAAAATGGCACAT
>CAIZPP010000173.1 GCA_903934875.1 uncultured Methylococcaceae bacterium | reverse complement strand
GCCATGGACGGTATCCAGTCGGTTGCACAAGTGCTTGATTCAGAGAACTTGCCAACCTGTAGTTTCCTGTCTTTTGATACGGGGGCACCTGTCGCGGCTTCGAGTTTGCCATCCTTGGACGCTGGATTTCGGCATCCCTGCCGAAATGACGGGCCTCCAACATTTGTGTATAACGATGAGCGCGGAGCATGGGAACGATGTAAATATCTTCATGTACAGCGTTTTCATCTTAAAAATATACCTAAAACAGACATTCCATTAACCCTTCAGGTTAACCGAATAACCTGCGCTTATATACCCACTATCAAGTAACTCTTTGATGTTGAGAACGCTGTAACGCTATATATCACTCGCGCCGGAAATTCTGTTGCGCCGCATCTGTGCCATCTTGCCAAGCCTGGCCAATCAATGCACTGCCGGGAATGAGTTTACCCAGCAAAATCGTGCTGAACATGATGCTGAAGGAGATGCAATAGACTGGCCCGTAAATGGCCAAACCCAAAGGGCCGTAGGCAAGAGAGGCTGGCAGCGCCCGGTTAGCCTGTTCATCCTGCGCGTCTGCCGCTGGGGGTTCGAGGTTTAGTGCCAGTGCCGACGGGCCGACCGTTACGGATGTCGCGAAATCTTCCAAGGGGGCGGCATCGGCTAAGGGTTTTCTCGATATGGATATGGTTTTCTTTCTTGCCACTTATAACTCCAACAATTCTTCTATGAGTGCGCGGATTTCCTTCGCCGCCGGGCCTTTCGGTTCGGCTTCCAAGACGGACAGCCCACTGGCCGCGCTTTCGGCGAAGATGACCCGTTGGCTGATGGACGCATTAGCCAACGGAAACGGGTAGCTCTTCAGTGCCTCGCCCACATCGCGGCCAATTGCGGTATTGCCGATCTTGCGATTAATCGCAAACACGGCTTTAAGGCTCTCCTTGAATAAACTGACTTCCTGGTAGAGCTTGATGATTTCCTCGGCCGCCCAGACATCGTAGGGCGAGGGCTGCACCGGGATCACGATGAGGTCGGCGGCCATGATCGCCGACTTGGCCAGATCGTTGGCCCTAGGCGGCCCGTCGATGACGATGTGTTGGTAGCCGTCGGACAGGCCGGGGATGTCTTTGTGCAAGGTTGGCTTGGCGATTCCCACCACCGGGAACAGGCTTGCACCTTGCCTCGCCGCCTGCCAATCCAACGCGCTGGCCTGGGGGTCGGCATCGACTAAGAGTGTGCGTTCGCCCGACAGGGCCAGCGCGGCGGCTAGGTTGACCGATAGCGTGGTTTTGCCGACCCCACCTTTTTGATTGAGTATGGCGATAATCATAGGTACAGCGTTTTTAATATCGAAGAGTTACTTGTTGGGTCGGAAATGCCGGCTTAGCTGTTAGCGGATAATACCACTATTTCCAAACGAAAAAATGATGTTATGCACTTTAGTCCAGAGTAAGCCGGTTGACGGGCGTTTACGGCAAAGTCAGCCGCACCGCACTTGCCAGGGTATGCCGGAAACGCCCGTGAACGGGCTTATTCCGGCCTACGACGCAAGAAAATTGTTTTCAGGAGTGTAATTGACCGTTAACTCCCCCACGGGGATGGTAACAGTCAATGTCCCCAATGCTTCTCAACCCAGGCACCGGGGGCATGGGATGCCGGGTCGTCGCTAATGTCAATGCTGACCGGGCCAATGGATACCCCGTCGATTTTTACCTCAGTCACCCCCTTGCCCTGCTCATAGCGGCAGCTCACGGCATGGGGTGACTCAGCCGTTGGATTCCAACTTAACACCACGGTACTCGCCCCTTCGGTTTTGGATTCCGTCGGCATATACAGCGGCTGGCTTAGTTTGCTGCGTGCGGCCTTGGCGCAATTTTCGCGGGCATAGGTGTTGGTCTGATAATTCGTCAATATCTGGCCGTACTTTCCATTGTCTTCCTCGGACATACGACCGAAAAATATCACCAGAAAGCCGGTAAGCATAAAGCCGATAAAGGCAAAAACGGTTTTTGTGTGGTCCATACAGCGTTTTCAACGTCAAAATGGTGAATATTACCCAAAGTGCTGATATTAGCACATATGGACAAATTTGCCGTTGTGCTTTGTTGTAAGATGTAGTCACGAGTAAAAATTCGACGCTCAAGGGGTGTGAATGCTAACAGAGCGCGAATGGGTAAACCATCACAGGCCCGGTGCATCCTGACCAACATTCATGTGCTTGGCATTGGGCATCCCTAACCATGAAAGATTCGTCCGATGGTAAACAAAATAGGTACTATGCAATGAATTACATAATGAATTACCCCGTTGGGGCGACGATTCTTGAGGAGGGCGCAACGGGTGATTGTGCCTATATCATTGATAAGGGGCTGGTGGAGATTTCCGTGCTTCGTGAAGAAGGAAAGGTAGTGTTGGCGGTGCTCTCCGACGGGGATATTTTTGGCGAGATGGCCTTAGTCAGCGGCGATGTCCGGTCGGCGACCGCCCGCGCCTTGGTTCCAACGAGTGTCAGCATCATCTGCCGCCCCTATTTCCAAGAAAAGCTTTCCCAGACCGATCCCATCATTGCGATGTTGATGAAATTGCTACTGGCAAGATTTCACGAGTCCCGCGACAAATTATTAACTTTGTCAAACGCCTGTTTGAATACTATTAATGCGGAAAATCGGCAAGATGCTGCTGCCGCCGACAAGGAGATGCACCAAGAGGCGCTGGTGCGTTTCAAGTTCATCAACGAACTCCAGGCTGCCTTAGACAGGCAGCAATTTGTGTTAAATTACCAACCGATATTAGTACTGGACAAAGGCAGCTTGGCCGGTTTCGAGGCGTTGATTCGATGGAACCATCCGCAAAAGGGTATGATTTCACCAAACCACTTTATTAGCATTGCCGAAGACACCAAGGACATTTTGGATATTGGCTATTGGATATTGGAAACCGCCTGTGCCGACATCAAAAAAATGCGTGATGCCTTGGGTGTGC
The DNA here is from genome assembly GCA_903934875.1 of uncultured Methylococcaceae bacterium. Lineage (GTDB taxonomy): Bacteria > Pseudomonadota > Gammaproteobacteria > Methylococcales > Methylococcaceae > Methylumidiphilus. Next base: position 21,586 of record CAIZPP010000173.1, on the reverse strand, counting down.
GGCAGGATGCAGCCGAGCCTTGGGTGAGTGTCAATGTTTCACCCATGCAATTCAAAGCCCCCGATATTGCCGAACGCTTCGGCCAAATTCTAGTCAGTAGCGGTGTCGAACCCTGTGCGGTTAAGATCGAATTGACCGAAAGTGTATTGGTTGAAAACCCCCAACTGGCTTTGAATTTTATCCGCGAGGTCAGGCGGCTGGGCATTAAAGTGGCCATAGATGATTTTGGAACGGGCTATTCGAGTCTTAGTTATTTGCATTTATTTCCCATCGACATACTTAAAATAGACCATACTTTCGTGGCCAATGTGTTTAGCGATATTCGCAGCCGGGAAGTTGTGAATGCCATTGTCGCCCTGTCGAAAAGTCTTAACATTGATGTTGTCGCCGAAGGCGTGGAGACCAAAGAACTAGAGGTGCTATTGCTGGATATGGGATGTCGGTACGGGCAGGGCTACTTATATTCGCGTCCGATTACTTTTGAGCAGGCGATGATGCTTATACAGCGTTTTTAACATCAAAGAGTTACTTGATAGTCGGTATGCTAGTTGCAGGATATTCTGTTACTTTAGGGTTAAATGAATATCCATATTTTTAGTTATGTTTTAAAGATGATAACGCTGTAATCGTGTTGGATTTTTATTGTTTGTTGCTTTATGGAAAAAACAACACTTTTCAACCAGTGTGACTCATGGAATAAAATATTTTTTCAAAAAAAAGACGAATAAAGTCATTGTCCACCTTGATTTTTGCCATTCTTAACAGAGCATTAGCTTCAACCTGTAACAGTGAATCGCTTGACATTAAGTGCCCCCTTAAATCGTTTTAGCCTAACATTTTGAAACAGGAAACGCCAACACTTGGGTGATGTCGTCGGACCCCGTCATCAGCATCAGTAACCGATCCAAGCCTATGGCCACGCCCGAACAATCCGGCAACCCGTAGGCTAAAGCATCGAGCAGCCGTCGGTCCTTGGGTGGCAAAGGCAGCCCCGCCCGGCGACGAACGGTCAAATCGGCATCGAAACGGTTTTCTTGTTCTGTCGCGTCCGCCAATTCGTGATAGCCGTTGCCCAATTCCAAGCCGTCCAAGAACAGCTCCACCCGTTCGACTACTGATTCATCCCCCGGTTTTTTGCGTGCCAAGGAAGGCAGGCAGGCCGGATAGTCGTAAACGAAATAGGCCCGCCCCTGTTCCAATTGAGGTTGGATGATATGGCTGAACAGTAAATCCAGCCAAGTATTCCTATCCTCGCCGCAAATTGCCGAAGCCTCAGCGAGATGATGCCGCTTCGCACATTCTGCGAATTCACGCAAGCTTGCGCGTAGCGGGTCGGTTCCAGCCAACTCTTTGAACAGTTGGCGGTAGCTGACGCGCTTGGCAGGTGGCAAGTTGCGCTTGCCGTGGAACAAAGCGGCGAGCAAGGCTTCAATTTCATCCATGAGTTCGTCGATTCCGAATCCTATCCGGTACCATTCCAGCAGGGTAAATTCAGGATTGTGGTGGTGGCCGCATTCTTCGTTACGGAATGCCTTGCAAATCTGATAGATGGAACCAGAACCCGAAGCCAGTAAACGCTTCATGGCAAATTCCGGGGAGGTTTGCAGGTATAACACGGACCCCTCGGTTTGCCCCGCTTGCAAAAATTTGCTGGTAAACGGGTGCAGATTCGGATCGGTCCCCGCCGCCTGGCATAGCAGCGGGGTTTCCACTTCCATTACGCCGCGTACAACAAAGAAGCGGCGTATTTGCGCCAGTACCTCCGCCCTGGCACGCAGGGCCTTGTAGCCACAAGCCGGTTGCCAGTCGGCCCCGGACTTGCTACTTGACACGCGAAATGTATTCGCCAGTGCGGGTGTCAACTTTGATGACTTCGCCAGTTTGCACAAACAGCGGCACACGCACGACCGCGCCGGTCTCCAGCGTGGCCGGCTTGCCGCCCCCGCCCGAGGTGTCGCCGCGAACGCCAGGATCGGTTTCAGTAATTGTTAACACGACGGAATTGGGCGGGGTGACGGTGATGGGGGCACCGTTGTAGAGTGTGACTATGCAGACATCTTGCTCTTTCAGCCACTTTCTGGCATCGGCAACGGCGTTGGCATCTGCGGTATACTGTTCAAAAGACTCAGGCTGCATGAAATGCCACACTTCACCGTCGTAGTAAAGAAATTGCATGTCCATGTCGGCCACGTCAGCGCTTTCCAAGGTGTCGCCCGATTTTAATGTGCGTTCAAGGACTCGCCCGGTCTTCAAAAAACGGAACTTGACGCGGTTGAAAGCCTGGCCCTTGCCGGGTTTGACAAATTCGTTTTCTAAAATCACGGCTGGTTCGTTGTCTAATAAGACCTTCAGTCCGTTCTTGAAGTCGCTGGTGCTGATAAATGCCATTCTATATTTCTCTTTCCAAAATGTGGATTAGCTCAAAAAAATGTTGCCCATTATAATTGAGAACCCCGCCATTACCAATGTTAACCGCAGGCAATCAATGGCGCACGATCCTGAACCCCGCTGGAAGTCCGAAATGGCGGCTGCATTTTCAAGCCCCGAAGACTTGCTTGGATACCTCGGCTTGCCCCTTGATCTTCCTCTGGCGGACAGCGAGTTAGTGCGATGCTTTCCCTTGCGCGTGACAGCGGCCTTCGCCAGCCGGATGAAAAAGGGCGATCCCCACGACCCCCTGCTGTTGCAAGTGTTGCCTTTGGCCGAGGAACTGGTGGAAAGAGTGGGTTATGTCGCCGACCCTGTGGGTGACTTACCGGCTGCCGCCGTTCCCGGCTTGCTGCATAAATACCACGGGCGGGCCTTGCTGATTACCACCGGGGCATGTGCCATCAACTGCCGCTACTGTTTTAGGCGGGAGTTTCCGTATGCGGACGGCCAATTGAGCCGCAGCCGTGTTGCGGAAGCCCTAGCCCATATCGCGAAGGATGGCAGCATAGACGAAGTGATCCTCAGCGGGGGCGATCCGCTGATGCTGGATGACGGACGCTTGGCCGTTTTAGTGCAAGGTCTCGCTGCTATTCCCCATGTGAGCCGCCTGCGCATACACAGTCGGCTCCCCATTGTGCTGCCTTCGCGCATCAGCCCGGATTTGGCGCAAATCCTCGCCGGGACGCGGCTTAAACCAGTTCTGGTCGTCCATGCAAACCATGCCAACGAATTTGATGCCGAGGTTGCCCGAGCTTTGTTAGTGCTGCGCAGTGCCGGAGTGGTTTTGCTTAACCAGTCGGTTTTGCTGCAGGGGGTCAATGATAATGTGGAAACGCTGTGCGGCTTGAGTGCCACCCTTTTTAATTATGGGGTTTTGCCCTATTATTTGCACTTGCTTGACAAAGCCCGCGGGACCGCCCATTTCGACATTCCTGAAACTACGGCGCTTGCGCTTTGCCAAGAATTGCGCAGGCGTTTGCCCGGCTACTTGGTTCCCAAGTTGGTTCGTGAAATCGCTGGCGCACCGTATAAAATTAGCCTGTTGTAAGCGAATAGCTTGCCATATGCTCCGTTATGCGGCACACTTTAATAAACTTTGGTTGGAGTGCTTGCAGCATGAGCAAACGCATCAAGAACAATAAGCCCGCGCTAGTCGAGCGGGAAACAACAAGCCTTGCCAGACTGATCAGAAGCATGGTCACGTCCTTGGCGATTCCTTCGATACTTACAGCCTGTGCCCCGGTGCCTCATATCGATCCGGAATCCGGGAATATGGTGAGTCCAACGGGTAAAACCGTTCTTTACGTGGGGCCTAGTAATAAGCACACGGCTAAGGAAGAACAACCGCAAGCGGAGGCCGCAGCCACTGCTGCTATGGCCGAACAGTACGGCCCGCCTGCGCCAAGTTCAGTTGCGGACAATGTTTCGAAATATCGAGCGACCGTTAGTGTGCATAATGTCGGCAAAACGCATTCTTCCGCCTTCGCGAAACTTCGCACTACCAGGACAGCCGGGTTTGGCCCATCGCCTGCGGTAAAGATATCTAAAGACGGCCTTTGGGACCGTATGCGCAAACGCCTGATGCTTACAGGGTATGAGCACGAAAGTATCCAGGCGGAAGTGGATAAAATCAAACGTTCCCCAGGTACCGTGGGGTTCCTGTCAAAACGGGCGGAACCCTTTTTGTTTTATGTGGTGGATGAAATCGAGCGCCGTGGCCTGCCGATGGATCTTGCTATGGTGCCGATGGTGGAAAGCGCCTTTGAACCCACTGCGGTTTCCCCAAAACAAGCTGCGGGCATATGGCAGTTCATTCCCGGCACTGCGACGAATAATGGTTTGCGGCTGGTCGATGGGTATGACGGGCGTTATGACATTTATGCGGCAACGAAGGCCGCGCTTAAATACCTTTCCCATCTGCAAGCTTTGTTCGGCGGTGATTGGCTGATGGCTTTGGCCGCCTATAACGCTGGCGAGGGTGCCGTGCAGAGGGCTATACAAGCGAACCAGAAGGCAGGTCTCGGTACGAGTTTCTGGGACTTGAGCCTGCCTGCCGAAACCAAGTCCTATGTGCCAAAGGTCTTGGCGCTTTCCCGCGCCATTGCGGACCCCGGCATTCATGGGGTCGTATTGCATAAAATCAGCACTTTGCCTTATTTGGCAAGAGTGGAGGTGCAGGGCGTATCGGTGCCAATGTCCGAAACGGTGGCGGGGTTGGGAATGAGTTGGGAGGAGTTTTATAGTACGAACCCGGCGTTCAAGCCCGACGTGATGCCGACAGCCCCTTTCAACGTGCTATTGCCATTGGAAAAAGCGCAAATGCTGGCCGCTAATTTGCAAGGCGCCAGATTAGTTGCGGCGCGTAAGTACGTCGTCAAGAAAGGCGAAACGCTGACTGTGATCGCCAAGCAACAGGGGGTGCCGGCCCTGAAACTGGCAGAATGGAACGGCTTGCAAGCCGACAGCCGGGTCAAGCCGGGGCAGGAGTTGATTATTTATCCTGTCTAGTTCAGCATTGTTAACACCTAAGAATTATTTTATGCGTTTTTGGGTTTTGGAGGAATGTAATCAATGGCTAGCTTGTAGGTTGTCATTCTTTGGTGACTTGTTAAAGATAAAAATGCTGTACAAGGAGAAACAAAATTATGAAATTGCAAGTTTTAGTTCACTCAGCATAACCTGCGCTTACATACCCACTATCAAGTAACTCTTTGATGTTGAAAACGCTGCTTCACTCCCAAACCGTATCCGGCTGGGCGAGTTTGTCCAGCAATTTGAGATAGCGCTGGTGGCGGGCTAGCGCGATGATGCCGCTTTCCACCCCCGCGCGCACGGCGCAGCCCAAGTCGTTGATGTGGCGGCAGTCGTTGAAGCGGCAATGGCCGATCTGGGCTTGGAATTCGCGGTAGCCCCAAGCCAAGTCCTGGCCTTTGATTTCGGCCAGGCCAAACACTGCGACGCCAGGGCTGTCGATCAAATGCCCCCCCTCCGGCAAATGGTATAGCGTTGCGGCGGTGGTGGTATGGCGGCCCAAGCCGCTACGTTCGGAGATTTCACCGGTGCGCAAGTTTTTCTCCGGCAATAAGGTGTTGGTCAGGGATGACTTCCCCACCCCGGATTGCCCGGCAAAGATTGAGCAATGCCCGTGCAGGGCGTGCTTCAATTCGGCCATGCCGATTCCTTTGTGTGCGCTGACCGGGTGGACAGGGTAGCCGATGCGGATATAATCATCCAGATCGGCCAGGGCTTTTTCCCGATTCTCGGCCAAGTCGATTTTGTTGTAAATAATTTCGGCGGGAATCTGGCGAAATTCACAGACCGCCAAATACTGGTCCACAAGCAACCAGTCCGGTTCGGGCGAGGGGGAGATGACGATGAACACCCGGTCCAGGTTGGTGGCCACCACTTTTAGTTTGCCGGCATAACCGGGGCGGATGAGCATGGAACTGCGCGGCAGAACTTCTTCCACCCTGCCTTGCTCCCCATCCTCGCTGGGTGCCCACAGCACACGGTCCCCGACCGCCACATCACCCAAGCGGCGGCGGGTTTGGCACAAGATAATATTTCCATCCGGTGTTTCCACCGCCAAGCCCTGCCCCAAATGGGAGATGACCAGCCCCTCCAGTCTGTTGGCAGGGGATACCGTGAGGGTTTTGGGCTGTTGTGGAGAATTTCGGCTGCCTTTTCCCTTCATGGTTTGTCTTCTGCTATGCCTTTGATTCTAGATTGGCGATGCGGATGGCGGCTGGCGGATGGCTGTAATGGAAAGCTGAGTACAAGGGGTCGGGGGTCAGGGTGCTGGCATTGTCGCGGTAAAGCTTGACTAGTGCGCTGATGAGATCGCGCGGACGGGCGTAAACGGAAGCGAAATCGTCGGCCTCAAACTCGAACTTGCGCTGGAAATAGGCCATCGTCGGTTGTAGGAACAAGGTGAAGGAGGGCATTGCCAGCATGAACAGCAATAAAGCGGTGGAATTGGATTGCTCGCTCACTCCCAGCCCCTCATAAAACCAGTTCTGCCCCATCAGCCAGCCCAGCAGCCCAAGTCCGGCCAAGCTGATAACAGCGCTGGTGATAAGCATTTTCAGCACATGCTTGCGTTTGAAGTGTCCCAGTTCATGGGCCAACACAGCCTCCAATTCGTCGTGGCTGAGCGAATTGACCAAGGTGTCGAAAAAGACTATTCGCTTGTTGTTACCTATCCCGGTAAAGTAGGCGTTGCCGTGGCCTGAGCGGCGGGAACCGTCCATGACAAAGATTCCCTTGCTGTGAAAGCCGCAGCGGCCCAGCAAGGCTTCAATGCGTGTGCGCAAAGTGGCATCCTCTAACGGCGAGAATTTATTGAACAGTGGTGCGATGAAGGTAGGAAAGGCCCAACTCATCAAGATGGAAAAACTTTGCAGGATGGCCCAAGCCAAAATCCACCATAACGGTCCTACCGCGCCCATGACCCACAGGATCAAAGCTAATAACGGCCCGCCTATGGCTAGTGCCAAGGCCAGTTGCAGCAAATGGTCGGTGGCGTATTGCTTCGGTGTATTGCGGTTAAAGCCAAAGCGCTCTTCAAGGTCGAAGGTCATGTAAATACTGAGTGGCAATTCAATTAATTGCATCAGCAGCACGGTGGACAAAATAACCGCCACTCCGGTGAGAACGGCGGGCCATGCAAAACCCATCCAAAACTCCGCCACCCGGTCAATGCCGCCACCCAAGGTAAACAGCAGCAACACAGCCAGACTGAGCGCCCGGTCAATTTCACCCAGCTTGGCCTTGGCCAGTGTGTAATCGGCCGCCTTCTGGTGAGCCTCCAGGGTGATGCTGTCGCGAAAAGCCACAGGCACCGCGTCGCGGTGGGCCAGAACATGGGCACATTGCCGCCTAGCCAACCAATACTCCACGGCATAGGAAATGACGACAGCAATGAGGAAAATTATGGTAAATGCATTCATCGATAAACCTTAAGTTGTGTGAGGTTCCCCTCGTGCGGGGAGATTGGTATTGTTGACAGCTCTGCTTGGGCATCGCTAACCCGTTAATTTAATAGGATAAAAAATCAATCTAACTACAATTCAGTGGCAAAGCGGGATAATATCCCTAGCACACAAGGAATCTTATCCCTAAGATACAGAATTAACAAGGCAACATTAATGGCCCAAGACCCGCAAAACCTGATCTGGCTCGACCTGGAAATGACTGGACTCGATCCGCAACACGATGTCATCATCGAAATTGCCACGGTGGTCACCGACAAAAACCTTAATATCCTGGCAAAAGGCCCTGTTTTGGCTGTGCATCAACCGGAAGCCGCCCTAACCCGTATGGATGGTTGGAACCAAAAACAGCACGGAGGTTCCGGCCTCATTCAACGGGTTAGGGATAGCTCGGTGGATGAGGCTGAAGCCGAACGGCAGACCTTGGAATTTATTGGCGCATGGGTTTCGTCCAGAACTTCGCCCATGTGTGGTAATAGCATATGTCAGGACCGCCGCTTTCTCCACCGCTGCATGCCCAAATTGGAAGCTTTTTTCCATTACCGCAACTTGGATGTTTCCACGGTCAAAGAACTGGCCTCCCGCTGGGCACCGGAGATGAAGAATTCTTTCAAGAAATCAAACAACCACTTGGCTTTGGATGACATTTTGGAATCAATCGGCGAGTTGCGTTTTTATCGTGAACATTTCTTCAAATACTGAGTTCCCAGTAAACTTAAGTGCTTGTTATTGTCTTAAGCGACTCAATCGCTTAGTATCCCTACTAATTTAGTCACCTAACACCGTTTTCAATGTCCGAACATAGCGCCAATAGATCCATCGAAGATGTCCAAAACAGCGAGGATACCCGCCGGATCGGCATAGACCGGGTTGGTATAAAGTCCATCCGCCATCCTATTCTGTTCCGGCAACGCGACGGTGGGTTGCAAGCCACTGTGGCCGTCTTCGATATGACCGTGAGTCTGTCGCACGAACAGAAGGGAACCCACATGTCCCGCTTCGTTGAAATTCTCAACGAAGAACTGGCTGAGTTGGATATCCGTACTTTCCCCCAAGTCATCGCCGACATGACCGCCAAGCTGGAAGCCGAGCATGGTTTCATCGCAACACATTTCCCGTTATTTGTGCGGAAAAAGGCACCGATCACCAGCGCCCCCAGTTTACTGGATTACGAGGTTGACCTGCGGGGTGAATGGGTCGATGGCGTGGCGAAGCTCTGGCTTAAGGTGGTGGTCCCGGTCACCAGCCTTTGCCCCTGCTCCAAGAAGATATCCGACTATGGTGCGCATAACCAGCGTTCCCATGTCAGCTTGACGGTGCAAGCTGCGGCAACACTGTGGGTGGAGGATTTGATCGACCTGATCGAGAAGCAGGCATCGAGTCAAATCTATGGTCTGTTGAAGCGCGCCGACGAAAAATATGTGACCGAGCAGGCTTACAATAACCCTAAGTTTGTAGAGGATATTGTCCGCGATATTGCCAACGATCTCAACCATCAAGCAAACATTATTTACTATAAACTTGAGACGGAGAATTTTGAATCTATTCATAACCATTCTGCCTATGCAGTGATTGAAAGGTTCAAATAGAAAGATTATAGATGGCTGCGGTAGTAAAGCTACGTTCGATTTGTCTTCCCCTAAGCCATCTCCATGTGGGAGTGTGAGTTTTACAACGTTTTTTCTTAACAAACTGATGTTACGCATGGAGTGGCAAAGCCTGCTTTGCCTGTCAAGGCAGGCCTTGACACTCCAAAACGAATCGCCTCAGGTCAGCAATCCTTTGCCGATAACAGCGCAGGGGCCTTTGCGTAACATCAGTTAACAAAGAAAAATAATAAAAGACAACTCAATCAAACCATCCATTGTGTGAATTGCTTTGCAAAATGATATAACTCAACAAGTAACTTTTCGATGTTAAAAACGCTGTATGTCGCTTAATTATCATTATCGCAGCGCCCTATAACATCTCTACCTTCAATGCAGTACCCAAACGAGGTTATTGATGAAAGCCATACTCATGACCCAGGCAGGCGGGGCCGATCTGCTGACAGTGGCGGATATTCCCGAACCCGTCATTACGGAACCAACCCAAATCAAAGTCCGACTGAAAGCGGCCGGAGTCAACCCGATAGACACCAAGCTGCGAAGCCGGGGCGTGTTTTATGACAATGCCCTGCCAGCGGTGCTAGGTTGCGATGGCGCAGGCGTGGTGGTGGAGACAGGCAGCGCGGTCAGCAAATTCAAGGTTGGCGACAACGTATGGTATTGCCACGGGGGTTTGGGCGGGCATCAAGGCAATTATGCCGAGTACAACGTGCTGGACGAACGTTGGGTGGCTCATAGCCCCAAGACCCTCAGCTTTGAACAGGCGGCTGCGGGGCCTTTGGTATTAATCACCGCCTGGGGCGCACTGTATGACCGGGCACGGCTGCAACAGTCCAATACCGTGCTGATCCATGCCGGGGCCGGTGGTGTCGGGCATGTCGCCATCCAACTGGCAAAGCTGCACGGTGCTACGGTCTTCGCGACCGTGGGCAGCGAGGAAAAGGCTCTGTTGGCGCGGTCCTTGGGGGCTGACGCGGTGGTCAATTATCACAGCCAGGATTTTGTCGAGGCCGTCATTCAGTTGACCGACGGCAGAGGGGTCGAAGTGGTGCTGGACACGGTGGGCCCTGAGGTGTTTGAGCGAAGCATAGGATGCACTGCCTATTTTGGTAAAATTGTGACCCTGCTGGACATTGACGGCGTTAACCTGAAGGAAGCCCGCATGAAGAATTTGCGCATCGGCTTCGAGTTGATGCTAACGCCACAATTGCGCAAACTCGTAGGCGGATGCGACCTGCAAGTGGACATGCTGCACCAATGCGGGCGCTGGATTGATGCCGGCAAGTTGAAAATCCATGTCAGCGAAACCTTTCCATTGGAGGATGCGGCCAAGGCCCATCATCTGCTTGAGGCGGGTCATGTCACCGGGAAGCTAGTGCTTACGATTGACTAATGGGCAACCGTCAACTGGCCCAACGGGACCAGTCGGTGATCTGGCACCCCTGCACCCAAATGAAGGACCATGAGTGCCAAGCAGTCACTCCCATCCGCTGCGGGCAAGGTGTCTGGCTGGAAGACTTCGACGGCAAGCGATATCTGGACGCGATTAGCTCGTGGTGGGTGAACCTATTTGGTCATGCCAACCCTTACATTAACGCGGCCCTACGCGGACAATTGGAGCGGCTGGAGCATGTGCTGCTCGCAGGCTTTACCCATGAACCCGCCGTCAATCTGGCCGAACGGCTGCTCGAACTGGCACCGGTAGGCTTAAGCCGCTGTTTCTATGCAGACAACGGCTCCTCGGCGGTGGAGGTGGCGTTGAAAATGAGTTTCCACTACTGGCGCAATGGCGGCCAACTCCAAAAAACCCGTTTCATCACACTGGAAAACAGCTACCACGGCGAAACCTTGGGCGCGTTGGCGGTGGGGGACGTGGATTTGTACAAGAAAACCTACGCGCCGCTGTTGATGGAAGTTATCACGGCACCTTCGCCTGATTGTTACCACCGCGAACCCGGAGAGTCATGGGAGGCTTACTCAAGCCGCCGCTTTCTGGAACTCGAACACATTTTGGCGGAACACGCCGATGAAATTTGCGCGGTGATCGTCGAACCCTTGGTGCAATGCGCCGGTTCCATGCGCATGTACGATCCCATATACCTGTCTTTGTTGCGGGAGGCTTGCGACCGGTTCGGGGTGCATTTGATCGCCGATGAAATCGCCGTCGGCTTTGGCCGGACCGGCACTCTATTCGCCTGCGAGCAGGCCGGCATAACGCCCGATTTTCTCTGCCTGTCAAAAGGACTCACCGGCGGCTACTTGCCGCTTTCCGCCGTGTTAACCAGCGATACTATTTATCGGGCGTTTTACGCTGACTACACCACCCAAAAAGCCTTCCTGCATTCCCATAGCTACACCGGCAACGCACTGGCCTGCACGGCGGGGCTGGCGAGTTTGGATTTATTCGGCAAGGAGGATGTGTTAAACCGCAACCGGGAACTGGCCCGCCTGATGGGAGATGCCGCCGCACCCTTTGCAGACCACCCCCATGTGGCCGAAGTGCGCCAGACCGGCATGATACTGGCCATCGAGCTAGTCAAGGACAAACTGGCCCGCGAACCCTACGATTGGCGCGAACGCAGAGGGTTAGCCGTTTACCGCCACGGACTGGAGCGCGGCGTGTTGCTGCGGCCTTTGGGCGATGTGGTCTACTTCATGCCGCCTTATGTCATCACACCGGAGGAGATTGACTTGATGGCGGAGGTGGCGTTTGAGGGCATTGAACTAGCGACTACATAGACAGCAATTCTCATTTAGGCTAGAACACCGTCATTCCGGCAACCCCTGCCGGAATGACGTACCAAAGCACTTTTTTGGCTCAAAATGAGAATTGCTGGGCATGAGGTTGCAAAATTGACACAGGGCTATGTGCCAGAAAGATTAGGGTTTCTAAAGAGTCGGCATATTTTGAGGCCGAATTCAGAGTTAACCGAACACAACGAGGAAAAAACGATGCTCAAAAACGGAATCGTAATTTTGTGTGTAATGCTAAGTTTTATTAGATTGCTCAACGCCTAATCCCGGCTAAAGCGGTTGAGGATTCGCTTCACATCGCCATCGCTACTTTGCATCATGTCGATTTTTTGCTTACTTGGAATTGTCGGCATATCGCCAACCCTGTGATCCAAGAAGGTATTGCTGAGTATCTTGAACAACGGGGATTGTATTTACCTATTATCTGCACACCCGAAGAACTACTAGGAGGTCAAGACGATGAGTGATGAAATAATTGCGGAAGTACGCGCCATAAAAGATGCCATCAGCGCGAAATTCAATTACGATCTTCGCGCTCTTTTTGTGGAAATCAAACGCGGGGAGGCAGAACTTCAAGCCAAAGGGGTTCACTTGGTTCCACCTCCAGCCAATCCTGCTAACTTGCCTTACTCGGCGCTACAGCGAGGAAAAGGACGGGGCAAGTCTAAGGTTTCAGAAACGGGTGCGATTAAAAGTGATGCGGGAGTGCAAGGCCTGACTTGCGAGGGCATCTAAAGGCAAGGCAGGCCTTGCACTCCCAGTGTAAATTCAACGCCCTCCCGGTTCGTCTGCATCACTTTTAATCGCACCCTTCAGAAACTGCCTAGCTTGAGCGTTCATAGGACGAAGATATATAGGGCATTGCGGAAGTCAGCCGCTCAGCACTCTTGCCGGGGTATGCCGGAAACGCCCGTGATCGGGCTTATTCCGGCCTACTTTGCACGGAAGTTATATTACAGCGTTTTCATCTTTAAAATATACCTAGTAAAGGATATTCAGCTAAGTTTAAAGTTAACCAAATAACTTGCTCTTTGATTCCAGCTATCAAGTAACTCTTTGATGTTGAAAACGCTGTAGCGGAGGAAGTTACCGGAACCGCACAGAATCCAGCTTGCGATGGGCAAGGACAGGGAAGGCGTCACGGTAATGTCTTTGGCTTGCCAAATCAATTTCCCCCACGGCCACGCCGGCTTCCGTGCCCAGCCGCGCCACCACGGTTCCCCAAGGATCGACGACCATGCTGTTGCCGTAGGTTTCCCGTCCGTTTTCATGCACCCCGCCTTGACCCGCAGCCACCACATAGGCGAGGTTTTCAACGGCCCGCGCACGCAGCAGCAATTCCCAATGGGCTGCGCCTGTTTTGGCGGTGAATGCGGCAGGCACGGCAAGAATCTCCACCCCGGCATCCGCCAATTGGCGGTACAGTTCAGGGAAACGCAGATCGTAGCAGACACTCACCCCAAGCTTGCCAAACGGTGAATCGATCACCAACAAGGCATCGCCGGCATCAATGGTGGCAGACTCGCGGTATTGCTCCTTGCTGCCAGGCACATTCACGTCAAATAAATGGATTTTGTCGTAGCGGCCCATGCGTGCGCCCGAGTCGTCGAAGACTAGGCAACTGGCGCGCACCTTACCGGGAGACGAACGGATCGGTATGGTTCCGCCGACTAGCCAAACGCCCTGGGTTGAAGCCAAATCGGCGAGGAAGTCTTGGATCGGTCCGTCGCCATCGTCCTCGGCAAGTTGCAGTTTATCGGATTCCTGGTAGCCCATCAGCGCTAGGTTCTCCGGTAAAACGACGAGGCTCGCACCCCGCTCAACGGCTTTGGCGACAAGTCTGCCCACCGTTTCCAGATTGGTTTTCACATCGGTGCCGGCGGCATATTGAATCGCAGCGACAAGGTGTTCGGTCATGAGGGTTGCTCCAAGAATAGGTTGTTTATTTTCAAAATTTTACCCTTAAGGTGATATCCAATAGAGAACATCCCATCCAAAGGCCAAGCTAGTGCTTGGCGCTCCTAGTGGGAACGCCAAGCCCCAGCTTGGCGAGGTGATTGTTCGTGAAATTCATTTCAGTTTTGGTGGATTCATTATTGGAAATCACCTAATATCCTTGTGGTCCCGCAAAAGAAACGGGTTCGCCTTCGCTGAACATCAACAACTGGCGGGACACCATTGGAATCCAGACTTCGTTATCCGTCAAAGGGACTGAGGCGATCACTGCCACTTTGTCGTTTTCACCCGCGACTTGGCTAAAGTCCACGGTGATATCCTGGTCAACCAGATGTGCGTCGCCAAAGGGTGCTTTGCGCACCAAATAGTGCAGGTTGGTGGAACAGTGGGCGAACAAAAACTCGCCGTTGGATAACAGAAAATTAAAGGTTCCAAAGGCGGCGATTTCCCCTGCCACTTTTTCGATTAACCGGTATAGCTCCAATGTGCCCGGATAGCCATCCGGAAATGCCCTTGCCATCCGTTCCAGCAGATGGCAGAAGGCCTGCTCACTGTCCGTTTGCCCCACGGGCCGGAAAAGTTCGAGTGTGCCGGGGTGGAAATTCTGCAAATTGCCGTTATGGGCGAATATCCAGTAACGCCCCCACAGTTCGCGCTGGAACGGATGGCAATTCTCCAATGCGACGAATCCCTGGGTCGCCTTGCGGATATGGGCGATGACGTTCTTCGAGTGAATAGGGTATTTACGCACAATATCGGCCACCGGGGACTCGATAGTGGCTTTGGAGTCCAAGAACACGCGGCAGCCGCGCCCCTCGAAGAAAGCAATGCCCCAGCCGTCACGATGGTGGTCGGTCAGACCGCCGCGCACATGGAAGCCCTCGAAGGAAAAACAAATATCGGTTGGCACATTGCAATTCATGCCTAGCAGTTGGCACATGGATTTTCCCCGTCACATTTTCCGGTTTTCATGCAAGATCATACCGCAAAATCCTAAAATTGTATTATCGCTCCATCCACGGTTGGTGGATAATGTAAGGCTAGGTTTCGGTAGAATGACCTCCACCACACGCAATCTATCTATAAACTAACTCAAGAAGGTATGACATGGCTATAGCAAACAGCGTTACCGATCTGATCGGCAACACCCCCCTAGTCCGTATCCGCCGTCTAGCGGAAGGCTTGCAGGCCGATATCGTGGCCAAACTGGAGTTTTACAACCCGGCCCACAGCGTCAAAGATCGCATTGGTGTGGCGATGATCGACGCAGCCGAAAATGCCGGGCTCATCAAACCGGACACCATCATCGTTGAACCGACCAGCGGCAATACCGGCATTGCCCTTGCTATGGTCTGCGCCGCCCGCGGCTATCGGCTGATCCTGACCATGCCTGAAACCATGAGCAAAGAAAGACGGATGCTGCTGCGCGCTTATGGGGCGGAACTCATACTGACCCCAGGTGCGGAAGGCATGGGAGGGGCGATTCGACGCGCGGAGGAACTGGCCGCCTCCGATCCGCGCTACTTCATACCGCAACAATTCAATAATCCTGCCAACCCGGAAATCCACCGAAAAACCACCGCCGAAGAAATCTGGCGCGACACCGATGGCAAGGCCGATATCCTGGTCTCCGGCATCGGCACGGGCGGCACTATCACGGGTGTGGGCGAAGTGCTGAAAGCGCGGAAGCCTGGCTTCAAAGTGTTTGCCGTCGAACCGGCCGCATCCCCTGTGCTCTCCGGTGGGGCGAAGGGGCCACATCCCATCCAAGGCATTGGCGCAGGCTTCGTTCCCGCCATTTTGAACACGCAAATCTACGACGAGGTCATCCGCGTCGAAAATGAAGATGCCTTCGCCACGGCCCGCCGCGCCGCCAAAGAAGAAGGGCTGTTGGTGGGGATTTCCTCCGGTGCAGCCCTGTGGGCGGCGATTGAAGTGGGCAAGCGTCCAGAAAGTGCAGGCAAGTTGATTGTCGTCATCATACCTTCCTTTGGCGAGCGCTATCTTAGTACGGCCTTGTTTTCCGGTTTGGCGGACTAACACCTGCTATGGTCACAACCCGCAAAAACCTAGGATTCGCCACCCGCGCCATTCATGCCGGACAGCCGCCCGACCCCACCACCGGGGCGCTGGTGACACCGATTTATGCCACCTCCACCTATGTGCAATCGACTCCCGGCGAGCATAAAGGCTTTGAGTATTCGCGCAGCCAGAATCCCACCCGCTTCGCCTACGAAGATTGCGTTGCCAGCCTGGAAGAGGGGCTGGCCGGCTTTGCCTTTGCTTCCGGTTTAAGCGCGTCGGCCACCGTACTCGACCTGTTGGATTCCAATTCCCATGTGATTGCCTTGGATGATCTCGATGGGGGGTCGCGGCGTTTGTTCGAGCAGGTCCGCAGGCGCTCGGCGGGGCTGGAATTCAGCTACACCGACATGCAAACGCGGGGGGCCATTGAGGCCTTGGTCCGCGATAACACGCGGATGATTTGGCTGGAAACACCAAGCAATCCCCTGCTTAATCTGGTTGATCTGGAAATGGTGGCGGAAATCGCCGGGGAGCGGGGGCTCATCACCGTGGCTGACAACACTTTCGCCACTCCTTGGGCGCAGAGGCCCATCGAATTCGGTTTCGATTTGGTCCTGCACTCGGCAACCAAATACCTCAACGGCCATTCCGATATGATCGGCGGCATCGTGGTTTGCGGTAACAAGGAATTGACCGAGCCGTTGCGGTTTCTGCAAAACGCAGTCGGGGCCATCGCCAGTCCCTTCGACAGTTTCCTCGCCCTGCGCGGGCTGAAGACTTTGGGCATTCGCATGGAGCGGCACAGTGAAAACGCAATCGTCATCGCACAGTGGCTGGACCGCCATCCCAAAATCGAACGCGTCATCTACCCTGGTTTGCCTAGCCATCCCCAGCATTATCTTGCGCGTCGGCAAATGAGCGGCTATGGTGGCATGATCGCCGCCGTAGTGAAAGGCGGCGAGGAGGAATCCCGCCGTTTCCTGGAACGATGCGAACTTTTCACCTTGGCGGAAAGCCTAGGCGGCGTGGAGAGCCTGATCGAACACCCCGCCATCATGACCCATGCCTCCGTGCCGGAAGAAGTCCGCCTGTCGCTAGGCATTTCCGAGGGGCTGGTTAGGATATCGGTGGGAATCGAAGACGTTGACGATTTGATTCGTGATTTGGATTCCGCGTTGGCGGGCATTTGAGAGAATAGCTCAACATGAACCATGCTTGCAACACCAGACTGGCCCCGTTGCCCACAGCCAAGCCGAATAGTCTTTTGCGCCAAAGCCAACCATTATGAACGCAGTCCCCAAAACCACCGTGACCGCCGCAGAATACCTCGCATGGGAAGAATTGCAGGAAACCAAGCACGAATTCCTTAACGGGATGGTTTTCGACGTGTATGCGATGGCCGCTGCGCAAGACGCCCATGTCACCATCGCTGGCAATGTGTTCTCCCTTATCAAGGCACACCTGCGAGGGACTCCCTGCCGGACGTATATTGCCGACATGAAATTGCAGGTCCATGCCGGCAGCGCCTATTTTTACCCCGATGTGTTCGTGACCTGTGACCCGCGTGACCGGGCTAGTGAATACCACAAATCTTATCCTAAGCTAATTGTCGAAGTTCTGTCGCCATCAAGCGCCGGCTATGACCGGGGTGAAAAATTCGCGGCTTACCGACAGGTGTCCAGCCTAGATGAATATGTGCTAATCGACCCCGCCAAGCTAACGGTTGACCTTTTTCGCAGGTTGGAGGACGGTCGTTGGGCGCTGTACCCCAGCGAAGGCAAAGATGCCGTGGAATTTGCCAGCATTGGCCTGAGCGCCCGCTTCGCCGAATTGTTTGAAGATGTGCTAGTGGAAGGTGCTGCCGAATTAAGAGCGGACAGTGCTTTGTAACTGATGTTACGCATGGAGTGGCAAAGCTCGCTTTGCCTGTCAAGGCAAGCCTTGACACTCCAAAACGAATCGCCGTAGGTCGGCAATCTTTTGCCGATAACAACACAGGGGCTGTGCGTAACTTCAGTTTATAATTTTACCGATGATTCCATCATGACCAAAACCAAGCGATCACATTCTATTTTGAAACACTGCCTCGCCGCGCTGTTGTTAACCTTCTGTATAATCCAACTGGCCTCCGCTAGCGCCAGCGCCGATCAAGCAAATCCTCTGCAACCGATTGACACCTCCAGCCCTAGGGCCACGCTGCAAGGGTTCCTCGAAACGATGGACGCAAACTATGTGAAAGTCTACGGGCTAGTCCAAAGGTATCTTGCCTCCACGCAGAATTACCTATCGCCGGAGGATATGGCAACCATGCAGGAATACCTCCACGGTTTCATGACCGCTGAACGGACGCTGGATTTGAGCGAACTACCGCCTTCCATGGTCCGGGAGACGGCACGGCGGCGCACGATAAAACTGAAGGAAATACTCGACCGCATTGCAATCCCGCCGTTTGCATCCATTCCCGATGCGCAGGCGATGGCTACGGCTGAGTTTAAGCGCTGGACCATTCCCGGCACTGATATCCGCATCGTGCGGATAGAGCAAGGACCGCGCGCCGGCGAGTACTTGTTTTCTATGGAAACAGTCGCCCATATACCCGATTTCTATGAGAAAATCAAAGGTCTGCCGTACAAACCCGGTGCCTCCGCCGGTTGGTACGATTTCGCCACTTACAGTCCTCTGGGGGTGGTTTGGGCTACGCATCGAGTGCTGCCCCCCCGCTGGCTGCTGGGTTTACCCCAGTGGACTCGGGCAACCTTGTTTGACCAACCCGCGTGGCGCTGGTTTGGCATCGCGGTTGTCTTGGGCGTGGGCGTTGCGGTTATTCTGCTCTGCCACAGGCTTAGGCATTACTGGACTGAGCGAGTGCCCTCAGCCGAACAATGGGCGAATTTGCTGCGACCGTTAAGCCTAGTGGTGGTGACACCGGTCGTTGTGTTGATTCTTGCCGAAGTGCTGCGAGTTTCCGGTGGTATCTACCAAGTCTCTATGCCCTTGTTATGGACTGTGTTTTATCTCGCCCTGACGTGGACAGTTTGGGTGGCTGGCGGTGCGGTCGCAGAGAGTGTGATTGTCCACGAAAAACTCCGTGTGAGCAGCATTGACAGCCAACTGATCCGCCTTGTGCTGCGGCTTTTGACCGTCGTGCTGGCGATCACGATTCTCGTTAGTGGCGCTGACCAGATCGGCCTGCCCGCTTACTCAGTGTTGGCGGGTCTTGGTGTCGGCGGCCTTGCCGTTGCTTTGGCGGCGCAGCAAACCCTGGCCAATCTGCTCGGTTCGATTATCATCATGGTAGAAAAGCCCTTCGCCATAGGCCACTGGATCAAGCTGAAGGATATGGAGGGGGTCGTCGAGGATATTGGCTTCCGTAGCACCCGTATCCGCACGTTCTACGATTCCCTAGTGACCATCCCCAGCAGCCAACTGGTGGGTGGCACGGTCGATAATATGCAATTGCGGGAATACCGGCAGGTGAAAACCGTCCTCAGCCTGACCTATGACACGCCAGTCGAAAAAATCGAAGGCTTTACCGAAGGGGTCAGGCACATCATCCAGAGCCACCCGGATACCCGCAAAGACAACATCCAAGTCGTACTCAACGAACTCAGTCCTAGCAGCTTGGATATCCTGCTCAACTTCTTTTTGAAAGTGCCTGACAAGCTGGCAGAACTGACTGAGCGGCAGCGGATTCTGTTGGATATCCTGCGCTTGGCCGAGTCTATCGGCGTGAGCTTTGCGTTCCCGACGCAGACCCTGCACATCGGGAGCGTGCCGAGTGCGGGCTTGCGGCAGGCCGATTAGTTCTTATGATAATGCGGCTTATCACCCAGCAATTCTCAGTTTGGCCCGAAGCTCCGTCATTTCGGCAGGGATGCCGAAATCCGTGCCAAGGACGGTAACAAGACAACGGTTTAGCCTCTGATAATCAACTGGTTGCCATCCATGGTCGCTGGATTTCGGCATCCCTGCCGAAATGACGAGGTTATTTTTGTCGTTTATGGGCCAAACTGAGAATTGCCGCTTATTACCTTAGCCCACCATTTGAGATTAAAAACGCTGTATTATATACGGTTGCCGGCTTTAGGTGATTTTCAATAATGAATCCACCAATACTGAAATGAATTGTCCACGAAAATCACGAACAATCACCTCGCCAAGCTGGGGCTTGGCGTTCCCTCTGGGAGCGCCAAGCCCCAGCTTGGCCTTTGGATGGGATGTTCTTTATTGGATATCACCTTAGGGCCGGCCTAGCAAGGTAATTATCTTAAAACCTACCCGCATCAATATCATGAGCATACAACTTTCTGACCGCGTACAGTCCATCAAACCCTCCCCCACGCTTGCCGTCACCGCCCGCGCCGCCGCCATGCGGGCCGCCGGCAAAGACATCGTCGGCCTCGGGGCCGGCGAACCGGATTTCGACACCCCGGACTATATCAAGCAGGCGGCGATCAAAGCCATCAACGACGGCTTCACCAAGTACACGGCGGTGGACGGCACCCCCGGCCTGAAAAAAGCCATCGTGGCGAAGTTTAAGCGCGACAATGGCTTGGATTACGAGCCTAAGCAAGTTTTGGTGTCCAGCGGCGGCAAACAGAGTTTCTACAACTTGGCCCAAGCCCTGCTCAATCCCGGCGACGAGGTCATCATCCCGGCCCCGTATTGGGTGTCGTACCCCGACATGGTGTTGCTGGCCGGCGGGGTGCCGGTGATTGTCTCCGCCGCGCAGAGCCAAGGCTTCAAGCTCAACGCCGCGCAGTTGCAGGCGGCTTTGACGCCGAAAACCCGGCTGTTTATCATCAATAGCCCTTCCAACCCGACCGGCGTCTCCTATACCTTGGACGAACTCAAGGCATTAGGCGAGGTGTTGAAGGATTACCCGGATGTGATCGTCGCCACCGACGACATGTACGAACACATCGTTTGGGAGGAAGGCAGTTTCGTCAATATCTTAAACGCCACCCCGGAATTGTATGCGCGCACGATGGTGCTGAACGGCGTGTCGAAAGCCTATTCGATGACCGGCTGGCGCATCGGCTATTGCGCCGGGCCTGCCAAGCTGATTGAGGCAATGACCAACATCCAGTCGCAAAGCACCTCCAACCCCACGTCCATTTCCCAGGTGGCGGCGGAAACCGGCTTGAATGGTGACCAGGGCTTCATCCGCGTGATGGTCCAGGCATTCAAAGAACGCCATGATTATGTGCTGGCGGAGTTGAACCGCATCCCCGGCGTGTCCTGCCTGCCTGCCGACGGCGCGTTCTACCTGTTCCCCAATGCGCAGGGTGCCATAGACAAGCTGGGCCTGGCCGATGACGTGGCCTTGTCCGAATACCTGATCGAAAACGCCGGCGTGGCCTTGGTGCCCGGCTCGGCCTTCGGCGCACCCGGCCATGTGCGCTTGTCGATTGCGACCAGCATGGCAAACTTGCAGAAGGCGATGGAGCGCTTGAGTCTGGGCTTGACGGTGTAAGTAATCAATCGCCAACAACTATGCGTTGCTCTTAGCGTTGCGTCGTTGCGCCGTTGCGTGAGAAAAAATCGTTGCCCAGCTGAACAGCCAAGCAGCACGGTGAGGAAGCAAAAAGAAAGTCTCACGCAACGGCGCAACGACGCAACGTAAAAGCAGAAGTGTGTTGTATTTAGGTCGGGCAACCTCTTTTCCGTTGCCCGACGTTCCTGCCCGAAAGCCCTTAATCCCTGCCGGAATGGCTGCTTTGCAATGGATAATCCCGTCCTGGAAGCTCCAGCTCTTGGTATTACAGCGTTTTTAATATCGAAGAGTTACTTGTTGGGTTATATCATTTTTCAATGCAATTC
>CAIZPP010000172.1 GCA_903934875.1 uncultured Methylococcaceae bacterium | reverse complement strand
CGGTCGGTTGCCGTGTGCCTGCCTGTGGGAATTTGGGATATAATCCAGCTAGACTAAAACAGACATCCCAGTCGATACCCCCATGAGCGTAGCCCTACACCTTTACCAACAATTGCGCGATGCCCCCGACGACAATAGCCGTGCCAAGGCCATTGCCGATGCGTTTGAGCAAGTGGAAGAGCGTTACCCGAACTTAAAGGAAGTTGCCACACAGGGCCAGTTGCGCGAAACTGAACTGCGTTTGGTGCAAGAGATCGAGCAAGTTCGATTGGAAATCAGGGAGGTCGATGCCAATCTTCGCAAAGACATTGAGCAAGTCCGTTTGGAAATCAGGCAAATCGATGCTAATCTTCGCAAAGACATTGAGCAAGTCCGTTTAGAAATCAGGCAAGTCGATGCCAACCTTCGCAAAGAAATCGAGCAAGTCCGTTTGGAAATCAAAGAAGTCGAAGTAAAGTTATTGCAATCCGAAGTGCGCCTGACTCAGGCGATACACCGGCAAACCTATTGGATCATCGGTTCGGTAGGCACCATCATCGGCTTTATCCGGCTGTTGGACTGGCTGTTGGCGAATCTGCCGAAGTAAGGATTTGCTCAAAAACTACTCCCGTATCACTCTAAAAATGGTTGACTGGTAGGATGGGCAAAGGCCGCAGGGCCGTGCCCATCAAAGCGCACCGACCAAGATGGGCACGGCCCTAAAGTGCCTTTGCCCATCCTACACTTTGTCCAATTTTGTACAGGCTTACTCCAGCCTACCCAGCCTTTGTCCCCTGCCCCGTATTGATGCGTTTGCATTGGCCCTGCACAGACTTGGGCTGGCAAGTTCCCCTCTATTGCCTATGGATAGGCTTATCGCGCTGATTTTTTGGTTTTTTTGATCCCTGCACTCCATTGGCCTAGTTAATGCTGTAAGCTGTCGATAAACCCTAGCCTTTGGCTAATCGGGGCGGTAAAATTGGCTAGCATCATCGTTCAGCCCACTGGCTGGGCAACGAGTTTGTCCTCCACAAGCGGCAACTTGGGGCTTTGGAGTGCGGCGACTCGTCGCCGCACGGCACGAAAAGCGGCGACAAGTCGCCGCACTCCACATAGGCCTAGCCAGTAATTTAACCAAAACGCCGGATAGCCGGCATCCGCTTTATTTATAAACTGTAACGGGAAAGACGTATGGATATTGAAAGCACACTGGGCCTCTCCTCCGAAAGTCATGTTATCGACGGCAGCCTAGGCTTGCAGCACCAGCGCCATTTGCATATCAATCTGCTGCTTGCAGCGGAAGGCCAGCCAGTTTGCGAAGCGGTGGACACCGGGCAGTTTATCGCCACCACCCGAGATTTGCTGGATTCCTACCGGGAGAAATCCCACCGGCTGGTTGAATATTTGTGCCCGTCGGACCAGCGCATCCAGGCGTTTCTGGACCGTTATCTGGAAGATGTGGCAATCCAGCCGGTTCCCAAGCTGCCCTCCTCCACCCTGACCCTGCACCGGCATGGCTTGGCCCGCGAACTGTCCCTGCCGCCGCAGGAAGATTTCCATGAGTCGAAATACTTAAAAAGTTACAAGGTCACGCAAGGTGTCTTGCACAATCCGCTGAATGACCGCCGCACCACGGAAGGCAGCTTCCACATCGCCGAGGGCGGCTTCCCCATACCCGGCGACAAGAAAGCCGTGCCCAAACCAGTCTTTGCCAAACTGTTGCAGTCCGCATTGAACCCGCCGCAAGACTTGCTCTGCGTTCCGTTCACCCACGGGCAGGAAAAGGAAGCCGAGGTGTTCGTCTCGCTGTTGATCAGGCCGGTGATCTGTCCTGAAGTGCCGGGCTTCCTCAGCCTCAAATCTATGGAAATCCGCTTTTTCGCGCCCGGTAGCCTGGTGTCGAACTTGGATTTTGTCGAAAGCATCTTCGGCAATGCCGGCAACCCGTTCCTGCCCACCAACGACCCCGGCTTGGACACCGAGCATTGGAGCGGGCACACGGGCTGCGTCATTTTGGCCCCGCACTTGATCGACTTGACCAAGAAGGAATTGGGCCTGCCGCATGTCAGCGAGGCAAGTGCGCGGCAACAGGCCGACGGCATGTGTTGGAGCGACGAAACAGAGCGCTACAACAATGGCCTGCCGTTCAAAATCACCGCGCGTGACGCCTCCGGGGTCATTGTCACCGTGCTGGCGGACAATTATTTTGGCTATTGCAAAAAAGAAGTCAAAACCCAAATCAGCTATGCGGCCAATCTTTTCGGCCTGGTCGAAGAAGAACATGCCGGCGGTGCCCTGACCTTCCCGCGCCACAACCACGGCGAGGAGTTCGGTGCCGACAGCCGCTTCCATGACACCGGTTACAGTCTGGCCGAGGCGGTGGAGCGGTTTGGCGATGTCATCGAATGGCAAGCGGAAGGCTATGCGGTGGACCGGCTTTACCCGCAGCTCATTTATGTCCAAGAAAACGTCCGCATCGACTTGCCCAGCCAGACCGTCTCTTGGGAATGGGAAGGAAAGCGCCAAACGCTGGCTTTGGAACCGGACAAGGTCTACATGCACCCGACGGGTTACAAGGTGTTCATGCAGAAATTTCCCGGTGGCCCTTCGTGGCGGCTAATCGGCACCAATCCCGAGGGCACGTTTTGCCATAAGCCCTGCACTGTCTCGGGCGGCGGCAAGTCGGAGATTTCCAAGTCCATCGAATCCGCCATTCTGTTCATGCCGTTTTTCGTGGCCGATTTGGACGACGACCTGAACCAAGTCGATGCCGTATTCACGCGGGATTATGCCGACCGCGTCCATCCCGAACTGCGGGTGCCGGGCCATACCAGCCGCTCCGTGCTGAGTCCCAAGCGCAGCCTTGGCTCGGTGATTAAATTGCTGACCCCGTCGCGCGATTACACCCCGGAGTACAATGCTTGGTTGCAGAGCATTCCCAACCGGATCAAATCCCTGGTCTTTCTGATCAAGCGCTTCTACCGCGTCGATTGGGGGAATGACTGGCGCAGCCATTTTTGCGTGGATTACATCAACGGCCACCCGGCCCATGAACTGAAATTGGTTGACCGCCGGCTGATTGCCTCCAACTTGCGGGTGGGGTTTGAGACCAACGGAGCCTGGCGCGTGTTCAAATTGCGCCAAGATTTCATCCCGGCCGAGAAGGCGCAGATGGAGGATGATATCACCGCATCCATATTAGTGCCGTCCAAACGCTTGGGCTACCTGCATAAAGAACTGGAGTGGCCGGTGGTGAAACTGACCCACAACTGCGAGTACCGGCTGTTCCAGCGTCCCGACGATGCCGTGCACCGTGGCATGGACCCGCAAACGGAAAGCGACTTGGCCAAGCCAGGCAACTTCATTTCCAATTTCGAACCGCTCACCAGGGGGCAGGTTAAGAAGATCGTTGCGGATGTCATCGGCTTCGACCAATATACCCAGCCGATGAAAGACCTGCTCAAGCGTGCCGCCAACAACAGCACAGGGTATACCGTTTCCTCCGCCCATACCCGGCTGGTGGACGGCAAGCCCAGCAAAAACCCGCGCTATTTGCAATTGCGCGACGATTTGGTTGACCCGTTGAAAGCGCATATCGCGGAGATGGGTGTGCGCCTGTACCGGCGCATCCCCTTGGACCAACCCTTGTGCCATCCTGTAGATGCCATTCTGGCAGGCCGCCGCAACAATCCGCCTGAGCCTGAAACCGGCATCCGCTCTTTGGCGGTCTACAACCCGATCCATTATCAAGAATTGCCGGAATTGTTCATGGATTATATTTGCAGCCTCACCGGCAAATCCCCCTCCACCACGGGCGCGGGCAGCGAGGGCGCATTGACCAAGGGGCCGTTCAACGCCTTAAGACCCGTCATTGATCTCAATAATACGCTGGTCGGCTTTATCCTTTCCGGTTACGCAGGATTCAGCACACCCGCAGGCCACATCGGCCCGAATATGCGCGTCGATCACGACATCAGCTTGTTGATGCCGGAAATTTGGTCGAGGCTGTCGAGCAAAGCCCGCAACCCGCAAAATCTGATCAAGGAAGGACATCTTGAACCGGTTGACGATTTTGCATACCAAGGCCGCACCGTGCTGGCCAGCCGGCTCGGCTACCGCATCACCAGCCATTTCGTGCATAGCTTCTTGGGCAAAATTTTCGACAGCCCGGCGGCTGTGTTCAATGAGGCCATTCTCAGGCCGGAAACCCAAGACCTAGAATCCTTCGCCGATGGCGTGGATAATATTGTCGAAACCCAGCGCCGCGTCGCCCAGCGTTACTTGGACGATGGCAGCATCGAAGATGCCTGTCCGCCGATCCGCGCTTTGCTGTATTGCATGGCCGAGGGCAGCTACCAAGGCAAGGATGTCCACGCCCCTGAGATTCGTGAGTTATTCAGCCGGGAATCCCTACTGGCCTCGCAGTGGTATAATAAGCGCCTAGTCACCAAGCAAAAACAAGATGTGGCACTTTGGCAAAGGCATTGTGCCTATCTGGAATCCTTCCTGCGCAAACGTGCAGGATCGAATTGGTGCGTAGAGTTGGATTTGAATAACCGGATCGAGCAGGCGAAAAAAATGCTTGCCACTGTCGGCAGTCCCGCCTATTTGGAAACTTTGACCGGCACCTTGGGCACGGACCCGTCTGTGGCATAGGCAGGACGTACGCAATGCCCCGTTCGTGCCGAGCCTGTCGAAGCATGAATGGGCTTTGCCAGTGCCGTTCACCCTTCGACTAGCTCAGTACTCGGGACTCAGGGCGAACGGATGGTAAGACTAGACCGACTCGGTCTTAAAGACCGAGTCGGTCTTTGCCTGTCGAAAACCGGGTATTCATAACAATAACATACTAATTCTCTAACTTTGATTAACAAAAATGTCTACTAGACCCAGTGCAAGTTACAGCTTCACCCTTCGCGTCAAACTCTCCAAACAAGTAGGAACCCTAGGGGCTTTGGCTCTCGCCATTGGCCGGGCAGGAGGA
This sequence comes from uncultured Methylococcaceae bacterium, assembly GCA_903934875.1. Taxonomy (GTDB): domain Bacteria; phylum Pseudomonadota; class Gammaproteobacteria; order Methylococcales; family Methylococcaceae; genus Methylumidiphilus. Next base: position 48,073 of record CAIZPP010000172.1, on the reverse strand, counting down.
GATATTGGCGCTGTCGATTTAGTCGCGGTGGTTGACGACACCGTCTTGCGCGACATCACGGTGGATGCCGCCTCCAGCAAACATGCCGAAGAAATTGTCGTTGCCGCCCGCCAGGTGGAGGGCATCGACGTGATCAGTGTTTCCGACCGCACTTTTCTGATGCATCAGGGCGGCAAAATCGAGGTGATTTCCAAAACCCCGCTAACCAATCGGGACGATCTATCCATGGCGTACACCCCCGGTGTCGCGCGCATTTGTGAGGCCATCCACAATTCTCCCGAACTGGCTTACACCCTGACCATCAAGAAGAACATGGTGGCGGTGGTAAGCGATGGCACGGCAGTCCTAGGGCTAGGTGACATAGGGCCGGAAGCGGCGATGCCGGTCATGGAGGGCAAGGTGATGCTGTTTAAGGAATTCGGCGGCGTGGACGCATTCCCGATCTGCCTGGCCACCAAAGACCCGGATGAGATTGTCCGCACCGTCAAAGCCATTGCCCCTGCGTTTGGCGGCATCAATCTAGAGGATATTTCCTCCCCCCGCTGTTTTGAGATTGAAGAAAGGCTGCGCGAAGAACTGGACATACCGGTTTTCCACGATGACCAGCATGGCACGGCGGTGGTTGTGCTGGCGGCATTGATTAATGCGACCAAGCTGGTGGGCAAGAAAATGGCCGACCTGAAAGTGGTAGTCAATGGAGTCGGCGCGGCGGGAGTGGCTTGCAGCAAGATTCTGATGGCCGCCGGTGTGCAAAACATCATTGGCTGCGACACCAAGGGCGCGATTTATGCCGAGCGTGTGGAGAATATGAACAGCATCAAAGATTGGTATGCGACCCACACCAACCCCAAACAGGAACGCGGCACGATACATGACATTATCCAAGGAGCCGATGTTTTCCTCGGGCTTTCGGTTCCGGGAATATTGACACCGGAGGATTTGAAGGCTATGGCGGCTGACCCCATTGTGTTTGCGATGGCCAACCCGGTCCCGGAAATCATGCCCAATGTGGCCGCGCCCTATGTTGCAGTGATCGCCACGGGGCGTTCCGACTACCCCAACCAAATCAACAATGTGCTTTGTTTCCCCGGCATGTTCGCCGGTGCGCTTGCCTGCCGGGCCACGCGGATCAATGAAGAAATGAAAATGGCCGCTGCCGCAGCCATAGCCGGCATTATCGCAGACAGCGAACTCCAAGCCGAGTACATCATCCCCTCTGTGTTTGACAAGCGGGTGGTGCCTGCGGTTGCCAAAGCCGTTGAGGCCGCCGCCCGGCGAACCGGTGTCGCACGATCGCAATTGCTTGGCGCGTCAGTTTTTTCGGCCTAGCTTGCAGCATCTTCAACATCAAAGAGTTACTTGATTACTGGAATGAAAGGGCAATAATGAGCTTCCCTCAACGCAGTAAGGCGCAACAGGCGTGTTCCGTCGTTTTGGCAACGTGTTTTTTGTTACCCGACAAAAACGGCCTATGTGCTACTTTTATCGCTAGCATTCCAGATTTGCATTTTTTACAGCGTTTTTATCTTAACAAACTGATGTTACGCAGTCCTCGCTAGAGGATGGCAACTTGTGGAGTGCGGCGACTCGTCGCCGCTGGACGCAACAGGCGGCGACGAGTCGCCGCACTCCACAACATCCGGGCTACAGCTTACACGGTTGCGTAACATCAGTTAACAAAGAGAAATACTAAAGGAAACCCATTCAAACCATTCGGAGGACATATGTTGTTTTATCTGATTTATGTGAGCTCTGCCGTCAAGCCACTCCTATCGACTGAACTGGGCGAACTCCTCGCTAAATGCCATGCAAATAACACCGTAACGGGCATCACTGGGATATTGCTCTACAAAGACGGTAACTTCATGCAGGTGATAGAAGGCGAGAAAGAAGCTGTGCAGACACTCTATGCCAAAATTCAACGTGACCCGCGGCATAGGGGGCTGCTCACACTCTTGCAGGGACCACTGGCGGAGCGGCAATTTCCTGATTGGTCGATGGGCTTCAGGGATCTGACTGCGGTTGATGTGCGTTCCACACCAGGCTACAGTGAATTCTTAAATACCCCCCTGACCGGCGCGGAGTTTTCCTCAGACCTTACGCGCTGCCAAAGGCTGCTGATGTCATTCAAGAAAAATATGTCATAAATCCGCCAAACTCGGTTCGTCCTGAGCTTGTCGAAGGATGGACGATTAAGCCGTTCCTGGTTCGACCCATCGACAAGCTCATGGCTCACCACGGACGGCTTAATCTCCTGCCAGCCGAAAAGTTAAAAAATATAGGGTCACCTACTTAGATTAAGACGTTTTTGCATAACTGCTGAACCAACAAGGAAACCACGTGGCGATGGTCATTATCCTAAATGATAATGATTTGCATTTATTTGAGTCATCCCCTATAATTTGCTTACAGAACTTCACGTTATTTACCGAGTGATTGTATGAAAGCAAACAATACCCTGGCTTCAGTGGGAATAGCCGCCCTTCTGGTTTTCAGCAACCATGAGGCCAGTGCGGCAAAAGCCAAGCCCGCTTCGCTGGCGGAAATGTGGAAAATCATCCAGCAGCAACAGAAAGAAATCGAGATGCTCAAAGCCAAGGCTGCCGAAAACGAAGCCTCTAAGCAGGAAGTGAAATCTTTGCAGGGGGCACAGAATGCAGAGGCGAAGCCGCAGCAGGCGGCAGCGGTGATCCCAGGCAATGCGGCGGAGCTGAGTTCACCGGCCACACAGCCGGTGCCAGCCGCCCCTAAGGCCGCAAAATCCGAGGCCGAGCGCAAAACCGATATTCTCGCCTCGGAAGTCGAAAAGTTAAAATCCAAGCTGTTCATTCCCGACAAGCGGGAATACAAAAGCGAATATGGCTTAGGCCCAGCCGCTTCCCAAGTGTACCGGGTCAACCGAGGGCTTTCCATCGGCGGCTACGGCGAGGCTTTCTATACCGATTACACCGCGAACAAGGGCGACCTAAAGAATACGGTCGATCTGACTCGGGCGGTGCTTTATGTGGGTTATAAATTTAACGATTGGATCGTCTTGAATAACGAGTTTGAATGGGAACATGCCAGCAGCGGCACGGGTAGCGAGGTCAAAGGCGAAGTCTCCGCAGAGTTTTCCACATTGGATTTTTTCCTGCATAAAAACGCTAATATACGCGCCGGTTTGATGCTGATGCCTATGGGCTTCATCAATGAAATCCACGAACCGGTCACCTTCCACGGCAACCGCAGACCGGATGTGGAAACGATCATCATTCCATCAACTTGGGCTGAATTGGGGGGTGGCCTGTTTGGTGAAGTGCTGCCCGATTTGCAATATCGCATGTATGCCGTGAACGGCCTGAATGCCAAGGGCTTTTCCAGTGCGGGCATCGCCGAAGGCAAGCAGGAGGGCAGCCATGCCTTCGCCGAGGATTTAGCGTTTGTGGGACGGCTGGATTACCGGCCAAAATACGCGCCGGGCTTGACGCTTGGCACTTCGTCCTATGTAGGTGATGCCGGTCAAGGGCAATACTACATGGGTAAAAAGGCGAACGTGCTGACACAGCTATACGAAGGCCATGTCCAGTGGCATTGGCGAGGCTTGGAAATGCGCGCCCTAGGTGCCTTGGGGTATATCGGCAATGCTGGCTTGGTCAGCGCTCAAAATCTTGCCAATGACCCGACCGCCAAAAACGCCGTCGTCGGCAGCCGCAATTATGGCTGGTACACAGAAGCGGCTTACGACATGATGCCGTTACTGTGGAAAGAGAGCACCCAGTATCTTGCGCCTTTCTTCCGCTACGAACGTTATAACACGCTGGCCTCGGTGCCCCAGGGTTTTGCCGACGACAAAACCTGGGACCGTTGGATTTACCAAGCAGGACTGACTTACAAGCCCATTCCTAACGTGGCAATTAAGGCGGACTATCGCAACATCCACTCGGCCGGCGGCCCGCTACCCCATGAGTTTAATTTAGGATTAGGGTTTATTTATTAACTGATGTTACGCAACCGTGTAGGCTGTAGCCCGGATCTTGTGGAGTGCGGCGACTCGTCGCCGCCTTTTCCATCCAGCGGCGACTCGTCGCCGCCTTTTCCGTCCAGCGGCGACGAGTCGCCGCACTCCACAAGTTGCCATCCTCTAGCGATGACTGCGTAACATCGGTTATTAAACCAAGTATTAGACTCTGGATTTATATTCATTAGCGACAACGACTGGAAAATAAAATCGCTTGATTATATGGGTTCCCCTGACTAAACTTTGCCGTCACTCGGAGCAAGATTAGCTCATGTCTTTTTTCCGAGCGCGGCAACCGTCTGGTCTGGCTACGGAGTGGGCAGTTCGACCCATTAAATGTCAGAATTAATCAAACATATACGTGATAAGAATACTATGAAATCACTACCTTTATACCTATGCACTTGGGTCTGCCTATCCGCCTTGGGTTTGTCTGTGGCAACAGCTGCCCCCCTAACCCCGCTGCAAGACTTGGGCAGGCAATTATTCCTCGACCCGCAACTGTCCAGCCCTGCCGGAGAGTCGTGTAGCAGTTGCCATTCTCCCACTGCCGCATTCACCGACCCGCGCCGCGACACACCAACCTCTCCGGGCGCCATCGCGGGGCGCTTCGGCAACCGCAACAGCCCCACGGCGATGTATGCCGCACTCAGCCCGCTATTTCAACTGGATTCGGATGGGGTGACCTATGAAGGCGGCCTGTTTTGGGACGGCCGCGCCGCGAACTTGGAACAGCAAGCACAGGGGCCGTTGTTGAATCCTTTGGAAATGGCCAACCCCGACAAGGCGACCGTAGTTAACAAGGTACGGGCCGCATCTTACGCGCCCTTGTTTAAGAGTGTGTTTGGGCCTACCGCGCTAAACCAGACGGAGCCAGCCTATGCGATGATCGCATCGGCAATTGCCGCATTTGAGCGTAGCCCCACCTTTAGCCCGTTTAGCTCCAAATATGACGCATATTTGGCGGGCCAAGTCCAACTGACGGCTGCGGAAGAACATGGACGGACACTTTTCAACGATCCGACCAAAGGCAATTGCGCCGCCTGCCACCCAAGTACCCCTTCTGCGGACGGAACCCCGCCCTTGTTCACCGACTTCACTTATGACAACCTAGGCGTCCCCCGCAATCCGAACAATCCTTTCTATAATTTGCCGGCGGCTTTTAACCCCGCTGGATTGAATTTCTTGGATTTGGGGCTAGGTCCAATCGTGGGCAACACGGGAGATAACGGCAAATTCAAGGTGCCGACTTTGCGCAATATCGCTTTGACCAACCCGTATATGCACAACGGATATTTCCAGACCCTGCTAGGAGTAGTCGATTTCTACAACACGCGCGATGTCAAACCTGCCTGCCCAGACCCCATGACAACGGAAAACCTGGCGTTGGCGCAAGGCTGCTGGCCCCAGCCTGAAACGCCTGCCAATGTCAATCACAAAGAATTGGGTAATTTGCAGCTTAGTGGCAGTGATGAGAACGATATAGTGGCTTTTCTGGGCACTTTGACGGACGGGTATTGGCAGACACCCGCTTTGAGTGAGTGTTTGTTCAATTGGGCGGAAGGTGCCTACCCCGGCTTGTTCCAACCCGCAGGGTCGGTGACACAAAGCCAAGCCCCGTACACCTACCGTTATTATAAAGCGGCCAATGCTTACCTCGGTGTTTCCTCAGACGACAACCATGTGTATTACTTAGGCTCCAACGGGGTAATGCAAGATGTGGGTGCTTTGCCCACTTGGTTGAAAAAGGCAGGGTGCATTTGATTTAGGATTTACACAAACCCCCGTTCGTGCTGAGCCTGTCGAAGCATGAATGGGCATTGCCGTTTAATATTATCCGCTTGGCTTGTCCGACTTTGCCGCCAAGCCAAGCGACTCTAACACACAAGGAGCCACATGCGCACGATCACTAGCATCCTATTCCTGTTTTTGCTGGCTTTGGCATCCACTTCGCAGGCTACGGTTTTTTATAGCAAGGAAGAGGCCTTTGAATTGGCTTTTGGCGCAGGTGCGGAAGTCGAATCGCTAGCGGTCTTCCTGACCGACGAGCAGTCTGAGCAAATCGAGAAAACCGCCCAAGTTAAATTGGACTCCAAACTTTACACCTTCCATGTAGGCAAACGCGGCGGCCAAATACTGGGCTATGCGGCCATCGAATCCCATAATGTCCGAACCCAACCGGAAACGGTGATGATTTTGCTCTCGCCGACCGGCGAATTGATCCGCGTGGAAATGCTGGCCTTCCACGAACCGCCTGAATACCAGCCTCCTGCGCGTTGGTTTGAGAGGCTTTACCGGCGTCCCTTGGCTGAGTTGCGGCTAAACCAAGGCGTGGACGGCATAGCCGGGGCCACGCTGAGTTCGCGCGCATCTTTGGACGGTATACGCAAAGTGCTGGCCATTTACCTAATAGCCCTGAAAGAGGGGAAAAACTAATGCGATTTTTTGTCACCGGCGAACAGAATCGGCAAATTTTGCTAAATACCATTGTGTTAATGTTCCTCGGCTACATTGCCCTGCTCTGGGTTAGCAATGGCATGATGTTCTTCCATAAGATGGGTTTGAATCCCACATCCGTGGTTGAATATTACCTTGGCTCCGAGGAAAAATTCACCCAGCCGAAGAGCTACCAAAGCCTACTGGAAGTCACTCATTTCCACCTGTTCGCTATGGGTATGTTGGCGGTGACGCTGACTCACCTATTATTATTCACCGCATTGACCGCAAGCCTTAAGGTTTGGCTAAGCGGCTTGACTTTCCTCTCCGCTGTGGCGGACGAAATCGCCGGCTGGCTGGTGCGTTTCGTCCATCCCGTTTTTGCCTGGTTCAAAATCGCTGCGTTTGTGACTTTGGAATTGAGTTTGGCGGCCTTGTTAATACTGGTGACCGCTTCATTGGTTTGGCAACGATTGGAGCAGCGCAGCCGCGTGAAAGCCACTAATATTCCATTGGCAACCGGCCAAACCCGTTCAGACTAATCGCTAAAAATCCGGTTTATGCCGGCGATGTCCTTAGCCGCAATATCCGCAAGTTCCGCATCTTTGATTTTAGCCACACTCTCCTTTGCCATGCCAGATTGCTTGGCGCGGGCAAAATTGGCCGCCAACCAAGCAAAGGCAATATCGCGATCCTGCGCATTATTAATGGCCCGCGCACTTTCAAGGGCTTTGCCCGCCCACTCCCCCGCTTCCTGAGCAAGCCCGGCATGGGCCAAATAACGGGAAATTTCTCCACGCACGACGGCTTGGGTTTGCGGACTGGCAATCCGGCCTTCGGCCTCTATGGATTTTTCCTGAAGGCTTGCCGAAAGAGAGCTCAGACCCGCACGATAATGGAAGAATAGGCTCAGTAGCGCAGCCGCACGGGATTGGTATTCAGGCGAAACCAGCCTGTCTAGCCCTTTCAGCCCGTCAATAGGCTGGTTAGTGTAAGCCAACTCGCGGGTAACACTGAAAAGCATTTTGTCCTTTAGCTGCGAGTCGAGCTTGTCCAATGTCGCCATCGCATAATCAGCCTGGCCAATGTCGGCAAACGCGCCCGCTATCTCGCCTATCAGATTCGGCTTGTCTTTCTCATCCTTGATGCGGCTGAGGTTGCCAACGATTTTAATGAGGATAGATGCCGCGATATCCTTGTCCCCGCTTTCTGCATAGCATAATGCAAGATGCACATACGTGTGCAGTTTTGTAGCCGGGTCGCCAATGGAGAGAATGAGTTGGTTGGCTTGTTGGAAATTGGTTTGGGCTGGATTCCATTGGTCTACCTTTGCTTGGTAGGATGCCAGGCTTGCCAACCCCTTGGCTTTTTCGGCAATATTGCTTATGCTCGAGACTAATTTAACGGCAGCATTTAGATTCTGCAGGGACTTCGCCTTTTCGCCTATCCCCCATAAGTTCGCAGACCACCGCCCAAAACCGTCAGCCTGTTTTGCAACATCCGAATAGCCATTGATTGTGGATGCCGCCAAACCAAGAACCTTATCATATTCAGGGAAATCATTGCTAGCGAGGTAATGCCCGGCTAACTTTCCAAGGGTGTTGAATTTCAACTCGACCGAGTTGATTGCTTGGACACTCTGGAATGCCTTCGACGGCTGCCTCAGCTTGGCCAAGCGTTCGGCTTCCGATGCCAAGAACAACTCCCACTCCCGATCCAAACGCATTTCTTGCAGCAAAGCCTTTCCATCCAAGGCCGCTGTGGATTGCGCATTGAGCGAGGATGCAGAGCTTTCCCCTGCCAAAGCTGTGGCAGACTGAGCGGCAAGCCGGTTCGCGCTTTGCGGGGCAGGATTAAGCTGGTCATTGGATGGTGGGGATTTCCCCCCCCCGGCCGGGGCTGTCGCTGACTGGAGGGCGGCAAGGGAATTTGCGCCTAACTGACCCGGCGCATCTTGGCCCTTGGTAGAGGGCGGGGAATTATTTGCGACTAGGATTGACGCCGCCTGGCGAATAGAGAGGGGGTTTGTGCCTCCCAAACTGACTTGGCCAACTGCATTTGGCATTCGGTTTGCGTCTGCCCCCAATGAGGCGGCTAGTTGCGTTGAGTCACTGGCCACTTGTTGCAGAGTTTCCTGCTGCGGGGATGCCCTCAAACTGGTTTTGCTCTTATCGCTGAGGGCTGCCACAGGCCAGTCATCCTGTGGCGATCGCATTTGAACATAGAATCCGACCCCGGCAGCGCCCATGCCCACCCCCAGAATCCAAAACAGGGCCGCAGAACCGAAAAGGCGGAAGCGAGAGTTGAGGAGCGTCGATAAACCCAGCTCTTTTCTAATCTCTTCTTCCATTTTTTTCCGGCGGTCCTCTTGAGCTTGCCGTTCAGCTAAATCCCGTGCCTGTTGCTCGAGCGACTGCTGATTGCTCAACAGCCTTTTTTTGATCATTTCCCGCTCAGATTTCAGCGCGGCTATTTTTATGTATTTACTGGGGATGACTCCGCACTCGGGACAATTAATGGGTAGTTCTTCAACGGTGCTGACCTTTTCATGGTAGTTGCAAGCCGGACAATTAAAAACAATGTCATCCTTCCTCACCTCAATAGGGGCAAGTTCAAGCTTTGTGTCGTTTTCCGGGGAAACCCGGTAGTTACAAAACCCGCCATGGCGCAGTATCTGTTTTTGGTAATGGCGGGCTTCATGCAATTGCAAGCCATGCTTAACAATCACCTTATGATGTTTGTCAAAGATATGTTCTATTTTGGCCTCATCTATTCCCAGCAGCTCAGCGATACTGTTGATGCTTGCCTTGCGGTCTGCAACCTCCGCATCAAGACCCATCAATATCAAATCGTATAATTCTTCCACCAACCAATATCCTCATTCACTAAAAATAAGATTTATGCCGAAGACTTCCTTTGCCACGATTTCGGCAAGTTCAACCTCTTTTATTTGCGCCACACTCGCGCTTGCCTGGGTGGTTTGCTTGGAGCGGGCAAAATCGATTGCCAACAAGGCGAAGGCAATGTCACGTTCTTGCACATTTTTGATGCTCTGCGCACTCTGCATGGCTTTGTTTGCCCAATCCCCAGCCTCTTTGAGAAAACCGGCATGGGCTTGGTAACGTGACATTTCTCCGCGGACGACTGCTTGGTCTTGCGGATTGGCAATTTGGTCTTGGGTGGCCGCGGCATTTTGCAAAAAGCTTGACGAAAGTGGATGCATGTCCGGTCGTAAACTAAACACTAAGCTCAATAAGGCGGCGGCACGGGATTGGTATTCTGGAGCGGCCAGTTTGCCCAAGCCCTTCATCGCGTCAAAAGGCAGGTCATTGTAAGTCAATTCGCGCGTCACATTGAAGAGCATTTTCTCATTTTGCTGAGGGGTGAGTTTTTCCAATGCTGCAAACGCATAATCGGCCTCGCCAATATCGACAAATGCAAGCGCGACTTCACCGATCAAACCTTGCTGATCAATTTTATCTTTGAAACGGTTCACCGTGTTTAAAATGCTGATAAGCATGACTGCCGGTACTGCCTTGTTCCCGATTTGCGCATAACAATGGGCAAGATAGAGGTAGCTGCGAAGTTTAGTGTTCAGATTGCTGACGGAAAGGATGTTTTGGTTGGCCAACTGGAAGTTCATTTCGGCTTGTTTCATTTGGCCGATTTGTGCTTGGCGGGTCGCAAGGCTCGCCAAACCTCTGGCTTTTTCCGCGCTATCGCTTAGCGTCGAGAGCAGGTTTTCTGCCGTCCCCAGATACTTTTGAGCCTTCACCTTTTCACCCAAGTGCCACACTGTCGTAGCCAGCCAAGCCCAGCTATCGACGCGTTCAACCCTATCTGGCAGTGTCTTAATGGAAGCCGCCGCCATGCCGAGCACATTATCGACTTCAAGTTTGTCTTTGGTAGCAAAATAATGTCCGGCCAATATTCCCAAGGTATTTAATTTAAAGCGGACAGAGTTGATGGCTTCTATCCTACGGTAGGCCTGAGCCGGTTGCTTTAGCTTGGCCAGCCTTTCAGCCTCTGCGGCCAAATACAGCTCCCACTCGCGATCCATCCGCATTTCTTGCATTAGTGCCTTGCCTGCCATGTGTACAGGCTTCCATTGGCCGCTTGTCCAAAAGGCTGAGTTGGCCCCTGTCTGGACTTTTGCGGATGTTGAATTTGCCAGGGGGTTTTCGCCATAATGGCCTAATCGCGGAATGGGTACCAACAAGGTGCTAGGTTCCATCTCTGCCAATGCTGACACTTTAGACAATCCGTTGATCTGCCGCAAAGTTTCCAGTTGTGGAGTTGATTTCGACTCGGCATAATTCGCACCTTCCCCAGCCGTTGCGGATACGTTCCACGCAACAGTAGTTTGCTTGGAATAAAGGCCAACACCGATCAGGCCCATAGCTATCCCTAGTGCCCAAAGCATCGCCGCAGAACCGAATAGCTGTAAGCGTGAGTTGATAATTCTTGGAAGACCCAATTCTTTCCTGACTTCGTCTTCCAATTTGCGCCTTTCTGCTTCCTCCTCCTTCAACTCCTCCATTGCCCTAGCTCGTTGTGCTAGTAATTGATGTTTGCCCAACAGCCTCTTTTTGATTAATTCCCGCTGATATTTAATAGCGGCTATTTTGATGAATTTACTAGGAACGATACCGCATTTTGGGCAATTGACGGGGGATTCCTCCTGCAAAGTCAACTCTTGCCGATAACTACATGCCGGACACACAAAAACAAAAAGGCCCTTGTCCTCTTCCTTAGGCGCAAGTTGGAGGTTTAGTTCGCCATTTTCGGTGGGACGATAATTACAAAAACCGCCAAGGCGGAGTATCTGCCTTTGGCACCTCCGGGCATCTTCCAAGGATATGCCATGCCTGACAATTGTTTTGAAATTGTTGTCAACAAACTGGGTTAATTTCGATGCGTCTATTTCCAGCAATTGAGCGATATTATTGATGCTTGCCTGGCGGTCGATAACATCAGCATCAATGCCCATCAAGATCACATCGTAACTTTCGTTCATGGGATTGGCTAACTCCTTCATTCAGAAAAGCCTATCGGTTTACATTCCAACCATCCGCCCAGCCTCCAAGCGGATGCTGCGCGCACATCGTTTGGCTAGAGCAGGATCATGGGTCACCAACACCAAGGTGGTATTCTGGACACGGTTTAGTTGAAACAGCAAGTCGATGATATGCTCGCCAGTCCGGCTGTCCAGATTACCGGTGGGTTCGTCGGCGAACAGAATACGAGGATTGGTGACGAACGCACGGGCTAGGGCGACGCGTTGCTGCTCGCCGCCGGAAAGCTGGTTCGGATAATGTTTCAGGCGATGCCCCAACTCCACCCGTTCCAGCATCGCCTGGGCCGGATTTTGGGCATTGCGTAGGCCGCCCAGTTCCAAGGGGAGCATGACATTTTCCAAACTGGTCAGGTTGCCCAGCAATTGGAACGATTGGAAAACAAATCCCACATGCTTGGCCCTGACCAGTGCCCGGCCATCCTCATCCAGTTCGGTCAGCGGTGAACCCGCCAGTTCGATTTTGCCTTGCGTGGGCACATCCAATCCAGCCAAGAGTCCAAGAAGGGTGGATTTGCCAGAGCCTGAACTGCCGACGATGGACAAAGTTTCGCCGGATTTGATCGAAAGGCAAACAGATGTCAATATATCCAAGACACCGTCCACAGTTTTTACACGCTTACCTAAATTATCCGCCACTATAATGGGTTCTTCTTCACACATGCGTCTTTTCCTATGCTGTTTCCTGTTTTTTGCCGCGCCTGTTTCCAGTCATAGCGCTGTCATCCTAGTACTTGGCGATAGTATCAGCGCCGGCTATGGTTTGGACAATCCGGCCCACGGCTGGGTGGGCCTTTTGGCCGAAAAAATCAAATCGGCTGGCAAAGCCTGGGACATTGTCAATGCCAGTATTTCCGGCGAAGTATCTGCCGGTGGATTATCCCGCGTCGATGCACTGCTGAACACACACAAACCGGGAATCCTCATCCTCGAATTGGGTGCCAACGACGGCTTGCGTGGTCTGCAACCCGCGCTGCTCCAAGGCAACTTGGAGCAGATCATTTTCCATGCAAAACAATCCGGTGCCAAGGTTGTTTTGCTGGGGATGCGCATACCTCCAAACTATGGCAAGCGTTTCAACGACTTATTTGAGGCGGTTTTCCCTGCCTTAGCCAAACAATACGGCATGGCCTATGTTCCGTTCTTACTGGAGGGGGTTGGCGGCAACGCAGAACTCATGCAGCCTGACGGGCTGCATCCAAACGCCAAAGCACAGCTAGTGCTAATGGGCCTGGTATGGGAAAAGCTGGAGCCTTTATTGTGAAATGAAACGCTCCGGTCTACTGGCTGCACTAGTCTAATCTGTCGAAAGCGGGGGGGCGGTGCTGACCCCATCCGGCGCACTGGCATCTTTTATCATATTTGCAAGGCAGTCTTTACATATTCCGTGCGTCAATTGCGGCAGATGAGAAAACTCAAATAACCCTAATTTGCCTGCCGCATCCTCGACTTCTATCCAATTCCCATCAATGTCGATGCGGGAACACCAACTACAAGCCCTTACGAATCCATCTGCCTGCGGTCTCTTCGGTAAGTTGAATTGCCGCACACGGTCTTGTTTTGACACCATCCTCGCCTTCAATTCAACATCGCCAGTGTCCCCGGACGGTCTAACCGTCATTTCCATTAAACGCCGGTGGGAGCTGGATTCGCAATTGAACTGATAGCGCACGGTGGAACCACTGCGAACCCGCTTGAAAAGATACTGGTAAAGCCTCGAAGTGGTTGAATCGGTAATGTAATTATAAACCGGCTTATGCAATACCTTATCGGGGGAAATCCCCCCCCAGCCATGGTCGCTGGCATAACGGCACCAGTCGTCGTTGACGGAGATGATTTCGTCATTTTCGTTGATTCGATAGGATACGCAACAGTCATCGTCTATCATGGCAACCCCCTAAACTTAAGCCGGCGATGGCTGGACTCGCCAAGCGGACAGTTATCAACGAGTGGATTAATAAAAAAATATTTCTACACTAATTTGACAGTAGCATTAATTTTAATTTCCCACCCGAAAATATACAAGCCGTTTATTCCTGAACAGACTATCTATAGCGTTTTCTATTACTCTAATTTAGCGGCCCAGACGCAGGGCCACTGCCAAGTTAAGCCGTTCGTGGTGAGCCTGTCGAACCATGAACGGTTTAACTTCAAACAGGTTGGGATTTTCCGTTCACCCTTCGACCCTTCGACAAGCTCAGGACTCAGGGCGAACGGCAAACCTTAACTTAATGGCAGTGAGACGCAGGGCATCATCCTTTGCCGCCAGAGGTTTCCTTGCCCATCCTTAACATCAGTTATCAATCAACCGGATACTGAAGGCGAGCATTCAAGTTTTTTCCGCTTCAGGGATTGGCAGGCCAGAGCCACATCTTCCTTGCTGAGTCCATTGAAGTAAGCGATATAAGTCTTTTTTCCATGATGGGTATGGGATATGACCCCCGATTTAGCATGGCGAAATGCGAAAGGGGCGGTTTTGCTGGCCTCGGCAAGGCGATGTTGCGCCGCTTTCTCTTCATCAAAGGCACCGACCCTCACTTCCCATGAAGGCTCGTGATCATCCTGTTCACGTACAACGGCCTTTTCTTTTTTAAGTGTTGGCTCCCGCGATTTCAGACTCGCGGGCTGCTCCTGCCCATCTTGCTCTTCCTGTTCGATGGGCTGTTGGCCCGCTAATTTCCCCAAACCGGAGGGCTTGCGCAGCAGCCTTGGAAATTGGGAACCTTCGAAGCTGGATAGGTGGAACGCCGGTTCCTTGCCTTCGATTTGGGCGAAACCATCGTCCAATATCTCCATCATGTGGGCATCGCGGAGGGAATGGGAGGTACCGCCGAACACCACTCCGACTAGGCGCACCCCATTGCGCTTGGCCGAAGCGACAAGATTAAACCCGGAAGAATTGATAAAGCCAGTTTTGATGCCGTCGGTGCCTGGGTATTTGTCCAGCAAATGGTTATGGTTGCGGAAATTATGATCCCTAAACCAGAAGCTGTCGGTGGAGAAATACGAATAAAATTGAGGGAAGTTTTTGAGCAAAGCCTTAGCCAGCCGGTACATGTCCCTAGCCGTGGTGACTTGGTCAGGGTTGGGCAAGCCTTGGGCATTGCGAAAAACCGTGCTGTTCATGCCCAGTTGGTGTGCTTTCTGGGTCATCAACTCGGCAAAGGCAGGCTCCGATCCGCCCAAAGTTTCGGCGATCACCGTCGCAGCATCATTGGCCGACTGGGTTACTAGGCCCAATATGCCTTCCTCGACCGTGAGCGTGTCACCAGCCGCAAGGCCCAAGCGTGACGGGGGTTTGGAAACCGCGAATGCCGAAGCCACCATATTGTCTCCCAGAGACAACTCACCCCTGGAAAGCGCCTCAAACACAAGGTAGAGTGTCATCATTTTGGTGAGTGAAGCAGGATGGCGCAATTCGTCGGCGTTCTGCTCGTACAGAACCCGGTCTGAGTCTACCTCAACCACTAAGGCCGAATAAGGCCCGGCTTCCGCAAGCGGCGAGATGAGCGAGGTGGCAAGCCCCCACCATAGCAAAACCCCCAGCGGGCGGACAAAATGACAGGAAACCTTGGAAAAATTTGGCAATTTCATCGGTGTATCTTCTACATCAGTAACTTGATTTAGGGTATTTTATTTTTCGCAAATCGCTTTAACGCACTTTCATCACCCGGTGCTTCTCGCGCTCCCAATCCCGGTCCTTTTCCGCAGCGCGTTTGTCATGCAGTTGCTTGCCCTTGGCCAGCCCGATTTCGAGCTTTGCCCTTCCCTTGTTCCAATACATGGCCAAAGGGATGAGGGTGTAACCCTTACGTTCGACTAGGCCGATAAGCTTGAAAAGCTCATGCTTATGCATCAACAACTTGCGGGTGCGGGTGGAATTGGCGACCACATGGGTAGAGGCCGAAATCAACGCCGAAATATGTGAACCGAGCAACCAAGCTTCACCATCTTTGATGATGACATAACTTTCCTTGAGTTGGAGTTTCCCGGCCCGCAGGCTTTTTACCTCCCACCCCTGAAGTACAAGCCCCGCCTCATAGCGCTCCTCAATAAAATATTCATGGGTGGCCTGGCGGTTAACGGCGATAGTTGATTCGCCATGCGCCGATTTTTTCTTCTTCGTTGCCATCGGTTGTTTTGACAGTACCTTTATAAGTGGTTGCGTACGTTTATTTTACCCTATCAAGGGCTATTCGCACGGGAAAATACCAAATAACACAGTGAGACCGACTCAGTTTGTAAAACCAAGCCGTTTTGGTCGCGGGAATTTTGCAGATGAAACAGGTTGGCGGTGTTAAAATACTCACTATGCTAACTCCCCCGGTTTGCGACTCGGCCGCAGCACCGGATAAGGACACATGCAGGGGCAGCAAGATTTAAACCAATCAACATCAACTCCGGGGTGAATATGACCGAACAACGTTTTGTCCATGCGCAATGGTCCTCGCGGCTGGCCTTTATTCTGGCTGCCAGCGGGTCGGCTATCGGCTTGGGCAATATCTGGAAATTTCCCTACCTAGCCGGAGATAACGGCGGCGGTGCGTTCGTTTTGGTCTATCTCCTTAGCGTGGTGGCCATCGGTATTCCCATCATGATCGCCGAAACCATGCTGGGCCGGCGCGGCAGGCAAAGCCCCATCAATACCATGCGGACCTTGGCCGAGGAGGCCAAGACCAGCCCGCTTTGGTGTTACACCGGTTGGCTGGGTGTCATCGCGGGTTTTCTGATACTGTCCTATTACAGCGTCATTGCCGGTTGGGCTATGGCCTATTTCTTCAAGATCAACAGTGCCTTGTTTGAGCATATTGATGCCGCCAGCTCCACTCGTCTGTTTGAGAACTTCAAGGCTTCGCCTGAATTCTTAGGAATTTGGCATACCTTCTTCATGGTGGCGACGATGTTCATCGTCAGCCGGGGCGTCAGCGGCGGATTGGAACGCCTCTCGCGCTTTATGATGCCTGCCCTGCTGCTGATGCTGTTGGTGCTGGATGTTTACGCCATGAACTCCGGTGGATTCGGCCAGGGCCTCGCCTTCCTGTTCAATCCTGATTTTAGCAAACTGACCGGTGCAGGGGTGCTGGTCGCCCTAGGGCAGGCTTTCTTTTCACTGGGCTTGGGCATGGGTTCCATCATGGTCTATGGCTCTTATTTGCCGTCCGACGTTTCCATTGCCCGTTCCAGCCTGTTTGTGATCGCCGCCGACACCTTGGTGGCCTTGCTGGCGGGGGTGGCCATATTTCCGCTAGTATTTGCCAATGGCTTGTCGCCTGCCATGGGTCCGGGGCTGATTTTCGAGACCTTGCCCATCGCCTTCGGGCAAATGCCGGGGGGATGGTTGTTTGGCATGATGTTCTTCGCGCTGATTTTCTTCGCCGCCATTACCTCCTCTGTCGCCTTGATCGAACCGGCGGTGGCTTTTCTGTCCGAAAACAAGAGAATGGACAGGGAAAAAGCCTGCCTTTATAGCGGGCTTGCCTGCTGGGTGGCAGGTCTTGGAACGGTCTTCTCCTTCAACCTCTGGTCGGATGTGAAATGGCTGGACAAGACCGTTTATGAATGGGTGGACATGCTGACCGCCGAAATCATGCTACCCATAGGCGGCGTGCTGGTCGCCGTCTTCGCGGGCTGGATCATGTCCAAGGCCGACAGCGAGTCCGAACTCAAACTGCAAAACCCCCGCCACTACCAAGCCTGGCTAATCCTAGTGCGCTATGTTGCGCCTTTGGGGGTGGCCCTGGTTTTCCTGGATGCCATGGGGCTACTCTAGTGACTACCGTCAGCAAAAGCTCGTTGGTCCGCTTTCCGGCGCATTTGATGTACGAATTGGTGGAGGATGTCGAATCCTATCCGCTTTTTTTACCTTGGTGTTCCGCCAGCCGTACCCTGCGCCGCTCGGGCGATGTGGTGGATGTCGAATTGCAAATTTCCAAAGCAGGTTTTCACCGGACGTTCACCACCCGCAACACTCTGCTTGCGCCCGACCAGATTCGCATCAGCTTGCTGGAAGGCCCCTTCAACCATCTGGAAGGCGTGTGGAACTTCACCCCTTTGCGCAAAGATGCCAGCAAAATCAGCTTGGACCTAGAATTCGAAATGACCGGCAAACTGGCAAATTTGGCCTTCGGCACACTTTTCAACCAAATTTGCAACACCATGGTCAGCGCCTTCAGCGACCGCGCCAAAGTCGTCTATCATTACCACCACCAAGAAGATGCGGATTGAAGTGGCCTATGCCAAACCCTACGAGCAAGCCCTGTTAAGCCTGGAGCTTGCCGAAGGTGCCACGGCGGAGGCGGCCATCCTTGCATCCGGGATTTTGCAGCGCTTCCCGGAAATTGACTTGCAGAAAAACGCAGTGGGCATATTCGGCAAACTGTGCAAACTGGAGCAACCCCTTAGGGCAGGGGACCGGGTGGAAATCTACCGCCCCCTGCTCGCCGACCCCAAGGAGGCCAGGCGCATTCGGGCTGCAAAGCATTCCAGCGTTTTCAACATCAAAGAGTTACTTGATAGTAGGTTATAGCACAGGTTATTCCGTTAACCTGAAGGGTTAGCTGAATATCAGTTTTAGATATATTTTGAAAATGAAAATGCTGTATATAAAGTTATCCTCATGTTCCACATACCCTTTTCAGAAATGTATGCCAACCAATCATTTAAACGCGTATAATAATGCACTAATGGGCTATCCTGTGTGTCTGTGCTTTGCAAAATGATATAGCTCAACAAGTAACTCTTCGATATTAAAAACGCTGTAATCCGATGTTGAAAACCTTGACCGAACACCTTTTCTCCCTGCCTCAATATCTTCTTCCCCATCACTGGCTATCCAGTTTGATGTATCGCTTGGCCCGTTGCGAAAACCGGCTATGGAAAAATGCCTTCATTAAAACGATTGCACAGCTTTACCGGGTCAACCTGAGCGAGGCCCAGGAACCTAACCCGGAAGCCTATGCCAGTTTCAACGCCTTCTTCACCCGTGCGCTGAGGCCGGATGCCCGCCCCCTGTGTGCCGAACCCGATGCCCTGCTCTGCCCCGCCGACGGGGCCATCAGCCAAATCGGCAATATCACGGCGGACGGCATCTTCCAGGCCAAAGGCCACTATTTCAGCGCGGACGAATTGCTCGGCGGCGACCCGGAACGGGCAAAGTTTTTTATCAACGGCAAGTTCGCCACCATTTACCTGTCGCCCCGCGACTACCATCGTTTGCACATGCCCTTGGGCGGAACTCTGCGCGAGATGGTCCATGTGCCGGGCCGTTTGTTTAGTGTCAATGCCGCCACGGCCAACACCGTGCCGAATCTGTTCGCCCGCAATGAACGCGTCGCGGCGATTTTTGACACCGAGGCTGGCCCTATGGCGCTGGTGTTGGTCGGTGCGATTTTCGTCGCCAGCATCGAGACTGTGTGGCATGGCGAAGTGACCCCGCCGACGGTGCCAGAAGTCAAGACTTGGACTTACAGCGGAGACGCACCGCAACTGGCCAAGGGCGAGGAAATGGGCCGCTTTAATATGGGTTCGACCATCATTGTATTATTTGGCGAACAGGCCGTGGCTTGGGAGGAAGGCTTGCGAGCCGGGGATAAGGTGAAGGTTGGGCAGAAATTAGGGCACGTAAAATGATTTCACCGCGCCGTTAACCTATATAGTAGATTCAATGCTTACAGCGCTTTCATATTCTAATAGTTACTATAAGAAATAGGGACAAAAATCCAAGCTATTGATCCAAGGAAATAATTTTCAATGGCGAAGTTCTAACTAGTAACTATTTAATGTTGAAAACGCTGTATTATAAAGTTGGTTTCATAGAAAATACAAAATTTGCATCATATCATCCATCTCCACAATAACCTATAGTGAATATTTACGTTGCCTTATGTTGGGAAAGGTGAAAGGATGGCATCCTCATCCAACCATAGCAGGAGAGAGATGTCATGTCAGTTACTAGCCAATATACCTTTTTAAACGGCTTCTTCAACAGTGTCTTCTTCGTTTTTAACACCCAGAAACCAGCAGACCAGGCATTTAGTGAGTCATCTTCATCAAATGGCTTGATTCTCACTGTAAACCGACCTAATGACGAGATTCTTATAGATTTAGGACCGCAGATAGCCACTAATGAAACCACAGGGCTCGTGGCCAACCAACTCGTGAGTGCAGGAGCGTCGTTGACGAGCAAAATCCGTGTACAAGGGGTTCCGTGGGTGCTCGTTCCCTACTTTTTACAAAAGCCATTGGCGCACAATTTTTTTGATATGCTTGTGCGCGTTGATTTCGACTTCCACATCGAGACACCTTGGTATTGCAGCGATGCCGACGGCACTATATCCGTGTATCTGTTCCTGTTTCTCGACAAAAATAAACACCTGCAAGGCAGCGTAGACGGCGCTTGGTTTTCGTTCAACGGTGGCGGACCATTCTGCGCAGGGAAAATCCAGGACGGCTTATCGGCCGCATTGCCGGCTGTCATAAGCCAGGTAAAGCCTGTTCTGGCTAAAGCAATATCGCAGGCATCCGGTGTCCCCTTCAAGACGCTTTATTACCTACCTGGCAACGGCATCAAGACACCTGGCATCTTTATCCAGGACGCGAGTGCCGATTTGGCTTTGGCGCTAATACCAGCACTGGGTTAACCCAGCCTTAACACATATTCAGGAGAGCACCTATGAGCACTGATCAAAAACTGATTGATGACGTTAAAAACTTGCTGCGGGCGAGCGGCTACAGCAGCATCACGTCAAGCGTTTCGCAGTCCGATGGCACGACCACGGTGAGCGCCCAAAATGGCAACGCTGGAGCTGTTTTCCATTGGACACCACAGACACGCAGCAAGACCAACCAGGCCCAAACGGTATTCGGCGGTCACGCGCCGGATTACAACTTAGCCGACATAGTCATTGCGCCCACGTTCCCGGACCTGCACAATTTGGCGATTAAGCAGCCGGTTGACGCAGCCAAACTGCTGAATATCACACCCGAAACTTTGCAACGTATCACTGCGGTCCAACCCAGTTAATGGGACTGTGGGCAATCCAACAGAAAGCCTACTTAAAAAAACGCCCGGAGGGGCTGTTTTTTGGTTCCCAAGCTCCTAGCTTGGGAACCAGGCCCCGGAAGCTCCTGCTTCCCGCAGGAAACCCGGTTAAACAAGGAAGCCTGCGACTAGACAAATCGTGACCAAATATCCAGTATTACTGGTAACTTGCAGTTAATGCTATTCAAAAAGAGTATCTGGGTCCCATCTATTTTGCGGTTGCCATTTAACTATATTTAGAAAATCAGGGGCTTCTGCTTCAGCAATTAAAACCACTCCATATGGTGGAAACAAGATTGAAACAGATCTCCAATTTTGATATTTCAAGGATTTTACATCTTCCTCTGACAATTGAAAATTAGACAAATATTTATCGTCGATATTTACATAGACAAGAGCATCAATATCTTGACAACCCCTAGGATATTTTTTAGGATATTCGCTTGCCTTTTTCGATAGGGAATTCGGTATTTCAAAAGAAGCTAATTGTGCCAAACTTACTGGTTTGCTTGGTGAATACGGCTCAAGTAATTCATCAATTGATGTGACATTATTGTACTTATTATATTCGTGTTTTAATTCATCACCTCGCTTACGTTCTTTCTTTAATAATTCTCGAATTTGAAAGTGTGCTGTTCGATACTTTACATCAACTGGTTCTTCAGTTGGCGCAGTTAAATCGATATCATCAAAAGAAATACCTAATGTTCTTAGAAACGCTTTAACAACCAAACGTTCACGCTTTATTTTATTTTTGTTATTGAATAATTTCCTAGTCTCATCATTATAAACTTGGAGATTTTTTATATAAGATTTTTCATCAAAGCTGCTCATATAAATTGCCTTCGACGATTAGTTGTTAGCTTTAGTGTCAGCATGTCATTACCCGTTGTTATAACCTGCGTAATAACATAGCGGCTAAATGGGAGGATGTCTACATCTATTCAAAACAAGCCCTTCAACCAAGACTCGTCTTTTTCGCCCTCCCCTCCCCCGCCCTCTGAGGGTTTGTCGGACGGGCTTCCGCCGCCTTGCGTACAGGCGGAAAAACCTTTCGGCGCGGAGCCTTCGGTAAACGGGTAGCGGGCCGCGCTGGGGCAGGCTTCGCTGGCCCTCAGCCCGTTGTTGCGGTCGATCCAGACCATGGAGACATCGTCAGGCGGGTCCAGCGTTAATGGCTCGCGGCTGACCTTGCGCATGGTCGCGCCCCACACTTGCAGCGCCCCTTGTGCGCCGGTCAGTTTGGCGGGCTGGTTGTCATCCCGGCCAATCCAGACCACACCCAAATAATCGCCAGTGAAGCCGGCAAACCAACTGTCTCGCATATCGTTGGTGGTGCCGGTCTTGCCGGCGACATTGAAATCGCGGGGAAGATAAGCATAAACCGGCTTGGCTGTGCCTTCACGCGCCACTTCCTGCAAAATGGTATCGACCAGAAAAACGGCGGTCGGGTCGATGGTCTGCTTCACTTTCAAACCATAGCGTTGCAGCGGCTTGCCGTCCAGCGCCACCACCGACTGGATGGCATGGGGCGGGGTGACGAAACCGTCGCTGGCCAGGGTTTGGTACATCTGCGTCACTTCCATAGGGCTTAACTCCCCTACCCCCAACAGCGTGGACGGAAACACCGGCATCGAGCGTTCGACGCCTAGCTTATGCAAAGTTTTCACGGTATGTGCGACCCCCACACCCATGCCCAAGCGCACCGTCGCCAGATTATAGGAATTGGCCAAAGCCTTGTGCAAAGCAATCGTACCATGCTCGTGGCCGTCGTAATTTTTCGGCACCCAAGTCTCGCTGCCGGGGCTGGAGAGGCGGAAGCTTGTGTCTTGCAGCGGGGTGATGACGGTGTATTTTTGGGGATCGGCCAAAGCGGTCAGGTAGACCACTGGTTTATACAGCGAGCCAATCTGGCGGACAGAATCCAAGGCGCGGTTGAAGCCTGCGACGGTGGGATCGCGTGCCCCGGCAAATGCGACGATTTCGCCTGTCGTCCGGCGGGTGAAGATGGCCGCCGTTTCCAAGGGCACATCGGTCTTGGTTTGTTTGTCGAGCTTCTTCAGGGTGGTTTCTATGGCCGCCTCAAGATTGTCTTGGGCTTCCACATCCAAGGTGGTGAAAATCCCCAAGCCCTCGGAGGTCAAATCTTCGTTGCGGTATTCCTGCTGCAACTGGCGCCTGACCAAATCGAGAAAGGCGGGATAACGGCTAATCGCTTGATGGGTGTCTTTTAGCACATCCAAAGGCTTGAGCTTGGCTTGGTCCGCCTGGGCTTTGGTGATATAGCCTAAATCGGCCATTTCGTCCAACACCATATCGCGGCGTTTTCTCGCCTTTTCCGGCGTCTTCACGGGATCGTAAAAGGACGGACCCCTGACCAAAGCCACCAGCAAAGCGCAATGGTGCAGTTCCAACTCGTCCGGCGAACGGCTGAAATAAAACTGGCTGGCCAGGCCAAACCCGTGAATCGCCCGCGCCCCGTCCTGCCCTAGGTAAATTTCGTTAAGATAGGCTTCAAGAATCGCATCCTTGGAGTAACGTGCCTCCAAAATCAGCGACATAATGACTTCGTTGAGCTTGCGTATCAGGGTGCGCTCGGAATTGAGATAAAAGTTTTTCACCAATTGCTGGGTCAGCGTACTGCCGCCCTGCACCAATCCGCCTGCGCGTAGATTGGCCCACATCGCCCGCAAAATACCCTTGGGGGAAATGCCAAAATGATCGTAAAAATCCCGGTCCTCCACTGCCAGCAGCGCATTCACCAGAGGCTTCGGGGCTTGGTCCAGTTTGATCAGAACGCGGTCTTCCTTCAGCGCAGGATAGAAGCTGCCGATCTGGATCGGTTCCATACGCAGCAGGGAAAGCTCTTTCCCTTCATTCACCTCTTCGATGGTTTCGATAGTGCCACCGGAAAAAACGATGCGCACCCGGTGGGTCGGCTCGGGTTTGTCCCAGAATTTGAACTGGCGGGTGTTGAGGGTTATTTCCCCGCCTAAGCGTACATAGCTGCCTTGGGTGGAAAGGTCGGGGTCGGGCCGGTATTTCAGTTCCTGGAGGATTTTTGCAAGACGGGCATCGTCCATCGCAAGCCCTGCGTACAGTTCAATGGGCGCGGCATAGACTCTGGCAGGCAGAGCCCATCGTTTGCCCTCGAACTGTTGGCGGACGGTATAGTCCAGATAATAAACATAGGGAACCAGTGCAATAATAAGCATAATGCTTATAATAAACAGCCATTTTTTCAATTTTCTGAAAAAAGTGCGGGGGGCTGGCTGTGGCTTTGCTTTGGTGGAAATTCGACGCCTTTTTTTTTGCATTTACAGCTACAGCGTTTTCATCTTAAAAATATACCTAAAACAGACATTCCGTTAACCCTTCAGGTTAACCGAATAACCTGTGCTTACATACCCACTATCAAGTAACTATTTGATGTTGAAAACGCTGTATCTGATAGTAAAAACGCTGAAATAGGATTAAATTTATGGCAACATTAGACCAAATTAGTGACTCATTACTACTCGACTTGGGGAAGTTTGTTGGATTACTACAGAATAACGATTCTGTAGACATAGCTTGGTTTAATACGCCTATCAATAGCTTAGAGACCATCAATACACGCCTTGCCCTGTTAGTTTCCATTTTTTATGATGTATTGGATGACCCAATAAAAAACAGTCCTATTGCCGGTACTTATTGGCTACAGATTCCCAACCCTGACGACAGCAATAATAATTTACCTTTTTACCTAGTGTTACCTAAGCAGGGGTCGATTTTTGGCAATATTGGAATGGGAGCCATTTTGCCATATACATCTGATGACGTTACTATCAATGCTTATGTATATATACCTCTTTTCTATTTCGATAATTCAGGAGCAGAATTTCTACTTGACCAGACCGACGCAGGGTTGCAACTAGGCTTGGGCGTGGCGAAAACTGATGGCACTTCATTTAGTGTGGCGGGTGCAACTAATGCGCTTTCGTTTACTGGAATACAGATTGATTCCTGTATATACCTTAGCGCAGCGACACCTACGATGTCATTGCAGTTTCAGGCCTTGACTGGCACGACCTCTCCGGATCGCTATGACACCATCAGTTCGGTGATTGCAAGCATTGACGCAACAAATTGTTTAAATTTTTTACTGCAGAATACAACCGTGGCAAGCTGGTTGCGTCTGGCAATTGGGAATTCGGCACTCACTACAGGACAGTTGCTTGATGACACGGGATTCATCCAACCAGTCAATCAGGCAACCCCTGTAACGTACAGGCTGTCGTTGGAAAAATTACAGAACACAGACCCAAGGACGATTGCAATTAACTTCATCCAGAATCTGATAATCAACGTCCTTAATAATACTGACAGTCAAGTACTAGTGAACCTGCCTGACAATGGCAGTATATCATTCTATAAGAGCACCATTACTACCGGAAATTCTGCAATTTTCGGGCTACAAGTTGCGTTGGATATTCCTTTGAATAATGATCAAAAAGGCACGCAAGCTGTAGTCAGTTTATGCCTAGGCAAGTGGCTGGAGCAAGAGACCGACCAAGGGAACTGGATGACCCGCACCATGCCAACTGGCATTACACCGCCATTAGACGGCATCACGCTTAGCCTGTTAAACCTGTCAGCCGATAGTAATTATACTTTTGCTCCAGGATTCGGGCTTTCCAGCATTGGGTTTGATGTTATCGGCACCCCGCAAAATCCATTGATAAACCAAGGAGGCTACACATTGCAGGGGTCACAGTTACGTGCAACCCTCAATGCGGTGACCTTGGACGAGCCCTCGTCCTGGACTTATGGCTTTGCGGCCAAACTGGATGAATTTGGCATTCCACTGGTGCCTGCCGTGAGTGGAAACGTAGGCGATGGCAGCAACCCCGTGGCACAAAACCTGTTGCAGTCAAGTAACTCCAATTCCAATGCCGATACAAACCCGGGCGACCAAACGCCTGTCAATCCGACGTTTGGCATGGCGACGGCATGGTATCAGGGAGGTTCTTTCGATGTACGGCTTTACGATCAAAACGGTAACGCCGCCGACCCATTAAATCTTCCCATCAACCGCAAACTAGGCCCGCTGGCATGCACGTCCTTAGGGATAGGCTGGATCGACAGTGAAAATAAGTTATCACTGCTTTTTGATGGTGGCATAAGCGTTGGGCCATTAAGCATTACACTTGACGATTTGTCAGTCAATATTCCGGCCACTACGCCAACAACACTGGGTGATTACAGCGTAGACCTTGATGGGATGGGGGTGAGCTTTAATGCCGGGTCAATCAGCATTGATGCCGCTTTGGTAAAAGTACCGGCCTCGTCCACCCAAAACTATACGGAATACGACGGCACGGCTATAGTGGAAACCGGAACTTTCTCATTGTCGGCACTGGGTTCGTATGCTTATGTGGGCACTCAGCAAGATGGATATGCCTCACTGTTTATTTTCGGCACGGCACTTGCGCCCATCGGTGGGCCTGCGTGTTTCTATGTCACTGGCTTGGCAGGTGGCTTCGGCTATAACCGCGCCATTTTGCTACCGGCCCCGGATCAGGTGGGTTCGTTTCCACTGGTCGCGGCATTAAGCAATCCCGCCCTATTAGGCGCTACGCAGAACTCAACAAGCAAGGCTTGGGCATTCCCGACGCCTAACGCCGTATTGGCAAAAATGGACAGTAGCATTCCACCGCAGCGGGGAGAGTACTGGTTGGCGGCGGGGGTGCGCTTTACTTCGTATGACTTTTTGCATACCTCTGCTTTGTTGAACATTGAGTTTGGCAACGAACTGGAGATCAGCGTATTAGGTGATTCTTGGATGAGCGTGCCGCTCGCCAGTCCCAATGCCAGTTCGCCACCGAGTAGCACCTTGTTTTCCTATGCGGAGCTAGGTATTGACATTCAAATCATTCCTGCACAGGGTGTGATTAAGGCCACGGCAATATTAAGTAAAAATAGCTATGTATTAGACCCCAGTTGCCATTTGACAGGCGGGTTCGCATTCTATAGCTGGTTTGGCAGCAATCCACATGCCGGTGATTTTGTGGTAACGCTAGGGGGTTATAGTCCATCATTCACGCCACCGTCTTATTACCCAAAAGTCCCGCGCCTTGGTTACAAATGGCGGGTGGAAAAAGATGTCACCATCAGTGGCGATTATTATTATACGATTACCTCCAGTTGTATTATGGCAGGAGGGGGATTGCAAATTGTTTTCAGTTCGGGAGGCCTGAAAGCCTGGTTCACCGCCCAAATGGACGTGATTGTCACATGGTCACCCTTTTATTATATTGCGGAGGTTTCTGTCAGTGTCGGCGTATCCTACCGGATACATGTATTATTTGTCAGTGTGACGCTCAAGGTTGAGTTAGGCGCAACCCTCCATCTTTGGGGGCCGCGCATGGGAGGTAAAGTCCATATCGATTGGCATATCATTTCTTTCACCATCAAATTCGGTTCTAGTGCGGCTTCAACATCGAATAAACCCATTGCCTGGACCGACAGTAAAGGGCAGGGATTTTTACAAACCTTAGTACCCCAGTCTAACAATACCAATGGTGGAAACCCCGCAGGCTCATCAAACAGCACCCCATCCATACTGTCAATCACAGCAGTTAGTGGCGTAAATTCCACCATAAGCGATGCCAATGGTAATCCTGTGTGGATCGTCAGCCCTGCCGATTTTTCCTTCTCAACACTTAGCGTTATCCCGCTGACAGAAATTGATATTACACCCGCTGCAGCGGAGGCGGCACAAACCCAATGGCTGGCTGAAAATATCTGTCCCGATGGGAATAATTATTACGTGTGCATACGACCGATGGCTGCCACGCTGAACCATTCGGTCCTTACCGTGACACTAACCGATAGTGACGCACAGGAAACTTACGATCTAGCGGGAAATTTTGATCTGACGGCGAGCATCGTAAATACTCAAGCCGCAAAATGGGGAAAACCACTCGCAAAGAATGCGTCTCCTGAGAAAAATGCCGTGCTGAATGGACGATTGTTCGGTTTTCAGACGATCACGCCAAAATTGACCTCACTGACCCCTAATGGCAATAATGCTCTAGCGATAGACATCACGACAGCCTATACAGTTGATATAGTAGATCAACCATCCAACTACCTGCCATTAAGCAGTACTAGCCTAGCCCCTGATCCAGTGCCGATAGTGGTGAAAAACTCCTGTTCTCAATACATAGGGCCTAATATAAACACTTCCACTCGGACAGATATTTATAATATTCTGATACAACAATTTGGATATAACCCGCAAACAAATGATGATCTAACAAATTTTGCGGCCAATCCAGGTATATGGATAAACGGCAATCCACTTATACTATAACACAGCGTTTTTTCTTAACAAAGAAAAATAATAAAGGACAACTCAATCAAACCACCCATTGTGTGAATTGCTTTGCAAAATGATATAACTCACCAAGTAACTCTTCGATATTAAAAACGCTGTAGGTGCAGAATGAACAAGACCGCAACAAATTCAAATGATATAACAGTCAGCTTTTACGACAATTATGTTCCTGCACTTAAAGATGGGCAGTTTACCATCACGCTTTCACAGACATTATCTGTCAATGGCAGTAATCCAGGCAATATCCCCGCACAGCCACAGGAACCCATATCCCAGTCATTGATTGTGCGGGGACCACGTTTTCAATTGCCCCCTGCTTATGTCAACCAGGTATTTCCTCCTGACAATGCCACGGGTGATTACCATCTTTTTTTGCCACAGCTTGTGCTGAATCAGCAGTCTCTGCCTTGGGAGCGTAATCTTGACCTTAGTGACCCGACAGCCATCCCTTGGGTTGCATTGCTGGTATTTACCGATGATGAGCTACCATCACCTGAAACGCTACCTCAGGGCAGCCAGCAAAATCGAGACCGGTCATCATCCGTCACCTTGGACAAGGTTATAACGCCGCCTGCAGACACACTCGGGCCTACTCTGATATTAGAAGCCGATGAAGTTGCCACACAGATTAATTGCAATGTGATCGATATTCCTGTGGCCAGTTTTAACAGCCTTGCGCCTGGCATTGATGATTTGCGCTTTCTTACCCATACCCGGCTAGTCAGCCTGCAAAATAAAGCCTTGTCGGCGGAAAATCTATCCAATGGCTGGTTTAGTACCGTGATTGCCAATCGGTTTGGTGTGCCTCCGGCCAGCACCTCGGCATCTATAGGTAATATCGTACATCTGGTCTCATTGGAGGGTTTTGAATCCGCCCTCAGCCAAACCGGCCCGGCGCAGGTGGACAGTACTAAATACTCGACGGTGCGCATGATTTCGCTATATAGCTGGACGTATACCTCAAGCCTGGATTCAATGCAGAGCTTTAACGACCTAATGACGAACTTAGTCTCCGCCTACAGCAATGCGGGCACTGACTTGCTGCTGCGTTTGCCATTGCCGAGTCCGTCCCCCTCAGAGCAACCATCGGCAACCGTTCAAATGGTGCAAAAACGCCTGCAAGACGGCTATGTGCCATTGAGTTACGCCATGCTCAGTGGTGACCAGACCTTCGCTTGGTATCGCGGTCCGCTATCGCCCGTGCCAGTGACCCGCTTTTTGGAGTCAACCGGCCCTAGCCAAGCGGTTAATCCCCGCGTTCCATTTTCAACGGGTGATGCCAAGATTTTTGAAACCGACACGGGGCTGTTCGATTTATCCTACGCCACCGCCTTTCAGACCGGGCGTTCATTGGCTCTGGCCAGCAAATCCTTTACGCAAAGCCTGTTGAATTGGCGGAACAACGCAAACAACGTGATAGACCTGATCCTAGAGTACATGAACAGTCCGGCTTATGCGTCGAAAATGTTCCAAGATGGCTTGATTGACACCCAGGGCAACCTCACCGCCACAGGCGTGACCGATTTGGCGCAATTGTTGGATGGAAGCATTGTCACTCAAGCATTTCAGGATTTTTTTGCGACCGGTCTTTACCAAACGATTGCCACTAAAATCGGCAAGAAGGGTGGCTTCACCCCTGCGGACGCTTCCCTGATTATTCACGACGCAACACCTGCGAAACCGGTGGTGGCACCGCAAGATATCATCAATCTAATGCAGCAGCCGCAAATCACCAGTCTGCTGCAACATCTTGCCGGCTTGGATAACCTGGGGACACTTTCCGCGCCACTGCAACCCAATGCCACCTCCCTTTCAGTCACTGCACCGGGTATCAGTGAAGCCATCAATAACGGCACTGAGATATTGATTTACAGCCCCGATGGCACGAGCAGCACTTGGGTTACGGTTAGCGCTGATACTCCAATCAACTCAACCAGTGTCAACATTCAGACCTATGCCGGTGTGGCTAGCTTACCGGTTAATAGCAGCCTACAAGTGAGTGATAGCGACCAAGATGCCCAGCAAGTCATCAATTGGTTGGCGGCAACAGCCCTATTAAATAACGTGCCGTTCAATAATTTGGTGCCCCATCCTAGTCTATTGCCCCCGGAGACTATTCGCTTTTTCTATTTGGACCAAAACTGGACGGATGCCTTATTGGATGGCGCACTGAGTTTGGGAATACAAACCGGCCGCGATTCGCTGTTTCAACAACTGATGCGCAACAAGCTATACGAAGCGGTGCAAGATGCTATGGCAGAAGTCCGCGATGCGCTGTTGGGATACAACGCACCCAGTCCAATCGCTGCTCAGTTGAATCCGGCGGGTTTCGTGTTGCGCTCACAGGGTGTCGCTGGTTGGCCCAATCTGGAAATCAGCGCCTGGTCGGCGAACGATGCGCTTGGCGCTATGAAACCCTTGCGTTTGGAGTTGCTTGCCAGTGATCTGCTGTTTGCCCTCTACCCTGACATACCCGTCAAGCTTACTTTTACCGAACCTAGCGAAGGCTTGGTATTCGGCGTGGAGGATCAAGGTATAGAGATGCGCTATATTCCGGGTGTCACGGGGTATTCATCCAGTAATATTGGAACGGTCATTGAACAGAATAACTTGTCTATTTGGGTAGATATTTCAAGCACCCTGCGCAGCGGCAATAATTCTGCTTTGAACATCAACACGCCCGGTGGAGATAATGGCCTGGTTCAACTCATTCAGGCAACCCTGCCCGGTTCACCTGGGCTGACGCCCGCCTCATTGGCGGTGCAGATGGTCTGTGTGCCAGAACAAATGTTATTTACCCCTACAAATTAAAGGAAAGGTCATGACACTCCCAAATGATAAAAATAGCCTCTTGGTACCGATGGCGATGGATGCTTGGGTGAATTCGGCAACCAACACACAGAACATGGCGCTTTATTATGCCGACTATAACAATTTGCAGAATTTCCAAAGCCCCATACCGGCACCTTTTAGTGGTTCTTCCGACACTCCGGCACGCGGCATACACCTGCATTGGGCATTGCCCGACGCGCTG
This sequence comes from uncultured Methylococcaceae bacterium, assembly GCA_903934875.1. Classification (GTDB taxonomy): domain Bacteria; phylum Pseudomonadota; class Gammaproteobacteria; order Methylococcales; family Methylococcaceae; genus Methylumidiphilus. Next base: position 17,111 of record CAIZPP010000172.1, on the reverse strand, counting down.
ACCCATGGGGTGCAAAATAGCGACGGATCGTTTGACTTCCCATTGGTGCCCAATCGCTGGCTAGTCGTGCGAACTGGCACCAATGCCAACAGCGGGTTGAGTACTACGGCTTGGGTGATTCAAAGCGACGGCCAACAATCCACGCAAACACCGGGGGCCGGCCCTGGCGCCTTCCTAGACCCCAATAACCCGTCAGGAATCACCTCTGATGGCTCCACTGTTACTGTCAATGGGGTTAACCTAGGCATCACAGTGCCGATAGAGAACTGGCAGGGAGATGCTGGCAATACCTCCCCACTATTCCTGCAAGCAGTAGGTCCAGGCAATATATCGTTCGCCGCCTATAAACCATTTGTGGAAAACGTATTTTCCATAGTCGATACCAATCTTCCTGCTGAGGATACGGGCAATTATAGTTATAGTTATAGTTACCTAGTGGTAGGCTGGTATTCGAACCCCGAGGGTGATCCTCTGACCGGTGTAAGCACTTATGTCGATGGCTTTACTCCAAACTTTTGGGACAGCCAAGCCGATTGGCAAAGCCAAACCGCACAAGAGCGCTTTGACACCATCCTCAATACCCTGCAATGGAGCCTCCCGGCTGGGACAGACCTGCCCACCAACCCGCCCAACGCTACCCTATACCATAGTTTTATCGCGGATGTGGCTTGGCCTCCCAATTATAACACTGGATTTTTCAATGGAATGAACACCAGCAATGTCCAAATAGCCATTGGCAATACCGCCATTGATGCATTGTCCGCGCTAATCCAAAGTTATGCCAACAACGAGGGACAGCAAGACCCAAACAATAGCGCGCAATGGATCACCGCCGGTAACACGCTGTGCAGCCTGATTCAGGCGGCTTCCCTTGATTTGCTGGATGATTACGGTGTGCCGGGCGGTTCTGCACTAGTTCAACAGCAGATAGAGCAATCTTGGTTTGGAACCGACCCGGGCGGTACGGTTTGGCGGGTGGTTTCAGCGATTAACGATCTCCAAGTTGAGACCGGCAATGACAATCTCACACCCGCACAAAATGCCGCCTTGTTGCAGCAACTCAGTAAGCTCAACCGTGACCAACTCGCCTATGACCAAGGGCAAAGCCAACTTCAGACCCGGCAGAGCGAACTGTATAGGCTCTGGCTAAAGTTGAGCCAGTCGCTTTGGGATTTCCCGCCCATTACTTCTCCTGATTTCAACACCGTATTGCAGCCAGTGCTAGCCAATGATATCTACCCAACGTGGTTTGGGCAAGTTGCCGATTTATTGGCAACGCAGACTAGCCTGCTGGCCGCTCTTCCCGATCCTACCGACAATGATGCGGCCAACACCTGGGCGAACACCAACTGGACATTTCCTGACGCCACGGATTCTGGGGCAACCGTCACTCTCGCATCGTTGGGCCTGCAACTTAAAGGTACGACGGCAAATCCCTACTGGCATCCTACCGATCCCGTTGTTCTCGTTGTGGGAGCCGGCTGCGGGCTCAAATATGGCGAGGACGGTAGTTTCACGGCTGACGGAACCCTATGTTGCCGCCTGCCCGGACAGACAGTCACGGGTATCAGCGTCAACAATCTTTCCATCACAGAAGCGGAATTTACCAAGGTAGCAGCCTTTACGGCACCTGGCACTTATCTGAACCAGTATCCAACGGTGCCGGCCATTCCAAGTTTGCTCGTCGAAGCCTTTTTCAGCGACCCACAAAATGCAGGCATCATCAACCAAGTTGAGCCGGCAGTGTCAGAAGCCGCCATCAAAGCGGCGATCACCGCACTGCTAGATGACGATGGCGGACAGAATAGTTGGGTGGGTACGCCGCCTAGCCCTATAGGCTATGATCTATGGCAACAAGCCTGGTCGCCCATTTTGCTGGAATGGCAGGCCAAGTATTATCCAAGCCTTGATTCGTCTGGAGAATTTGACCTGTCCTGCTGGACATTCGACGGCAGCAATTACCAATGGAACGGCAATGGCTATGCCGGGAATAATGTCTATTCCATTCCAATCCAGGGCCGCACCGTAGTGACCCCCTATGCGCAGACGGTGTTCCAGTCCAAGCTGAGTAACTATTTGTCAACGTCCAGCACGCTAGACACGGTGCAAATGGAACAACTGTTGGACACCGTGATGAGTTGGGACATCCTCGGTCAGACCTTGTCGGGGTTCACCGATCAACTGACCACCTTGTTATCGCAGGAGACCTTCCCGCCCCCCAGTTCTTCAAGCCCAAGCCCTACACCATTGATCGGTGACTTAGTCCAAGACCAATACCATTTGACACCCAAACTCACCAGCCTCGACCTGCCTTTTCAAAATATTTTTTTCCCCGTGCGTGGCGGTCTCGTTACGTTTGCCAAAAACCAACTCTGGTTACTGGATAGTTACGGCCAATATTACGACTTATCCCAACCCAATACCTTATATGGCTTCCAAGCCTTAATCAGTCCCGCACTGACACCGCCTGCGGGTGTCATTATTCCATCAATCACCGCATACCCCTTCGTGCTTGGGCCGCGTTTGGCGCAAAGTGCGCGTCTGGATATGACGGTGTTGGCCAATGACAATAGCGGTGACGATATTCTGACCTCCGCCAACAGCAACCCCATTTGCGGTTGGCTATTGCCGAATTACCTCGATAATAGCATTGCCGTTTATGACAGCAACGGAATTATGCTGGGTGAATTATTGGCGCAACAAACCGCGCCGGCCAATTGGCGGCCACGACCGGGTTCGGATGGCAACAACCTGCCTCCACCGGCCAGTCCGGCGCAGATTGCCAATCAGACTTTAAACAAGGTAGTCACTGCGCTGGCCAACCAAGGGTCTGATACATTAAGTGATTTTATGCAGATAACCGATGAGACGCTGTGGATGGTCAACCCGGTAAATGGCATGGCCAACGACAGTTTGGCCGCGCTCATAGGAAGACCCTTGGCGGTTGTGTCGATGCAATTGAATTTAACCCTGAACGGCGATCCGATCACCAACCAACTGTGGAATTCCATGCTAACTCAGGACTCCACGGTCGAAAACCCCACCATCGTGCAAGACAGCGGCGGAGTGCTGAAGATGTCCTTCCCGGTTAGGCTGGGCAGTCTCGACCTGCGCGATGACGGTTTGATTGGCTATTTCCTATCCGACTACGCCAAATTCTATGCGGTCCATACCGAATTTAAATTAAACCCTGCCGACACATTCATCCAGCCAATACTGGAAACCAGCGGTGCCAACCCAGCTTATCAAGGGGATGTTGCCGTCACGCCGAATGCGGCATCCGGTGTCAGGCTCACCTTGATACTGGACCCGCAGGGTTGCGTACATGCTTACACGGGCATACTGCCGGTAAACAGCGTGGCCTTAGATGCCAACACGGTGCAGGAGTTCCTCAAAAACCTGTTAGTCAATTTCCAGACCGGCCCGACGCTGGCCGATCCGGGAACCTTGCGCACCCCGCAACCGGCTGGCATCCAAGGGGTATGGAGTTGGACGCAAGCGATGGGCGGTACTTGGGAGCAAGATAGCATTGTCGATACCGATGATACGGCACGCTTTCCGACGCAAGCACCTAGCCTAAGAGAAGGCTGGTTACAGCTTTTTTTATAAAAAATGATAAAACTTAGCTTCAGAGGATATGAATATGAATGCACAACTTAACTACGCAATATACCAGAATGAAAATGCAATACCAGGAACGCATGATTACAGCATCATAATTACAGTTACGAACGATGAAAGCAGCACAACCAACCTTAGATATTTTCAGATTTATATTCCTATGGGTGACGGCGACAATGATCTTACTACCGTCGACGATACTAGTTCTATTATAGGCAAAGCTCCAGAGGGTTGGAGTATGTCTCCACCTCCACAATATGATATAACGGGGAAGTATTTCATTATAACATTTTCATACGGCAATCATGCCGGCTATCCTGTAATCCCTAGTAATACCATTTTAAATTTCACAATTGACAATATTACGATAAATAACTTGCCAGGAATAGCCACATGCAATTTGTATGAATATACTGTGTCACAAAACACCGGGGGCGAATATGATTTTTCAATTGAGAAAGTTGACTCACCAATATCTGTTTCATTTTATCCAAGTTCTAGTTACGTCAAACCAGGTGAGGATTTTGTAATCTGTTGGTGTGGACCAGTTGGTTGGGTTTATTCTATAAGTTATGGAGGCACAACTCTGCCAGACACACTTGACAACGAAAGCTCTCAAAGTGTGAGCATCGATTTCACAACTGATTTTAGTATGATGCTAAAACAGGCAGGTAAAGAGCCTATTGGCCCCTATTCGTTCACGGTCAGAGTTATTCCAGCCATTAGTTTTACTGGCACGGTAATTAATGAAAACCAATTGCAATTAAACTGGACGATCACAGGTGCCACTATTGCATATGGGTCATGGGTTGGTGGAAATACAATAGCTCTAACCAGTACAGATAATCCTATTACTATAGCACCTTACAATGATTGGACAAGCACTGAATACGCCATCCATGCCTATGGCGGTGATACTGATGCGACTAGCACCTGTGTGATTGCACCTCCCGAGATTAAGAGCTTTCTTGGAACATTAGAACGAGATGATTTTGGTTATTATATTATATTGTCTTGGGATGTGTCCGGGGCATTTTATGTTACTGGGTCATGGGCATCAAATACGATTCAATCGCAACCACAGAGTCATTATGCCCCTTTCGAACCTGAATATAGTATCACTGCCTATGTGTTAAGTGATGTTTCAACAACAGAGACCATTCAGACAGTTTCTTATGTCCCAGCAACTATAATTAAAGATTTTACTTATAATTATAGTGGCAATACCATAGTTTTACAATGGGATGCAACAGAGATTGCGCTATCTGTCAATGGCTCATGGCAGCAGGAACCATTGCCTACAGCAGGTACGGCAACAATCTATACTCCGTTCAGTTCTAGTTATACATTAACAGCTTATGGTTTAGTCGCTGGTCAATTTAGCCAGCGGAGCCTAAATCCAGTCAATTGGCAGACAGATACAAGCATTTCAATCCAGCCGACATACTCTAACTGCATTGCTATCGACAACACTACATGGCTAGTTGGATGTGGTCAACCTAACTACGGTGCGGTTGTTGTATCGGATGGAAATATTGTAAGTCGAATCGGCAATGACAGCATAGCTTATGCAGCCCTACTGGTAACGGCAGATGGAAAAACTGCTATATTCTACGATGCTAACGCCAATTTTGCAGTATCTTATGATATTGGTACAGGTCAAATTAAGACTTGTTATCTAAATTTGATCGGCGATTTTGTGGTGCTTGCTCCAGATGATTCATGCTTGTACACAGCAGATATAAACAGTATAACTGGATGCCACCTAGCCACTACCACTCATATCGATATCTCTATGCCAGGTTACCAAGGAACGGATGTTACGTGCATGTCTATCTCTCCAAATAGTGAATATCTTTTAATAGGTGTTGCACCTGATTTTGAAAACAATGGCTATCTGGTTCCTGTAAATGCCCCATCAAAAACTAGACTCCAGTCTATTGTGTTGGGAAATAAAAATCCAGTTTCAATTGCATTCACACCGGATAGCCTGTATGCCTTAGTGGCATGTACAGATAATGCGGTGCTAGTACTCGATCTGAGCAGCTTAAGCATAATCAACATAATCTCGATTGATGGCAGCCCGCAATCCATCGCAACGACACCTGATGGCGGCTATGCGTTTGTATTGAATGCGAGTTCTAACACGGTCACGGTGATCGATATAGCTACCTTCACGGTTGTTAAAACGATACCGGTATCGTCTTTGTCCCAGTCACTTGCAATTAGCCCTGATAGTCGTTGTGTCTTCGTGTCCAGCCCCTATAACATAGTGGTGATAGATGTGGAAGTCCTTAGCGTGGCGCAAACTCTGACAGTAAACTGTCAAAATATTCCTCTAGCCATCTCGCCTGATAGTAACAGTCTAGGTGTGGCAGATTACAGCAAGATTATTATATTCCGCAGGGAATAAACTATACCGCTACAAACCCAATCCACGCTACACGCGTAACCGTTCAGTCCCGCCTGCTTTTTCCTGGGAGCGCGGCCATCTTGACCGCCATTCCTGCGGGCAGGATGCCCGCCCTCCTAGGGGGTAAACGGTTACGGCAAATAACTCACAACTTACCAAGAGAATATGCCGATGAATACCCAACTAGACTACTCAATATATGAAAATCAAGATGCGACACCTGGAATTACAGATTATAGCATCATGGTTACTGTGACAAACAATAGTGTTAGCACAATCAACCTTAGATATTTTCAGATATACATTCCTGTTGGTGATGGTGACAATGATCTTACGCCCACCGACGATACCAGTTCGATCATAGCCAATACGCAGGAATCTTGGAATTCAAGTCTAGCCTATGATGCTACAGGTGAATATTTCGTAGTGACATTTGCATATAGTAATCATGCCGGTTGCCCAATAAACCCTGGCATTAGTGGCTTGAATTTCGGAATTGATAATATTACGGTAAATAATTGCCCCGGTATATTCACATGCAAGTTATATGAATATACTACTTCACAAAACACAGGTATTGAGTATGATTTCTCCTTTGATAAACCCAACAGCCCAACACCTGTATCATTCTATACAAATACGCTTAGCATCAATTGTGGTGATAAAGTTGTAATATATTGGAGCGGACCGAGTGGCTGGACTTATGATATAAGTTACGGAAACATTAATCTTTTACCTACAACAGACAATGAAAGTTCACAAATTGTGAGCATTACCGAATCAACTTGGTTTAGTTTGCTACTGAAAAAGACAGGGGAGAACCCACTAGGTCCCTATCAGTTTAGGGTAGAGGTCTCACCAAGTATTAATTTTATTGGCATTCCAGATATTAACAACATGCAATTAGCAATGACTTGGACAACCCAAGGTGCTACCAGTGTTTATAGCACATGGGGCAATGAAGAGCCAATAGCACTAGATGGTTCCTACACGGCGACACTACCGCCTATAGACCCAACTTCTGAGCAATGGGGTAGCAGCGCATATCAACTGACTGTCAATGGTATTGATACCCAAGTGATACAAACGTGTGATTTTCCTGCTCCCAGCTTTGATAGCCCACCCACATTAGAATATGACGTGAATGACAACTCTATTGTGCTGTCATGGAGTTTCTTGGGGGCATTTTATGTAAAAGGTTCATGGACATCGGACAGCACTATATTCAAACCTACTGATACAAGCATTAAAATGTATCCGCCTTTCGCACCAATATATACGGTAACTGCATATCTGCTGAATGATGTGGCAACTGAGTATAACATAGATACAGCGTCATATTTCCCTGCTCCAATAATCAATAAATTTGCATACAGTTTGGGGACTGGTGTGCTGAATGTGTCCTGGAATGTGGAACCGGCAAACGCAAACTCGCCGGTTTCATCTGTCTATGGCTCATGGCAAAATGACCAATCCACACCATTGCCAGCTACAGGGACACAAACACTGCATCCTCCATTTGCGTCGAGTTATACACTCACAGCCAATAGTCTATTTAGCGGCAATACGACCCAACAAAGTTTTAACTTGGCTTGGATTATGGAGAACAACATCCAAGTGAAATACGCCCCTTGGATTAGCTGTATAGCTCCCAATAATAATACATGCATCCTTGGATTTCTACGGTTCGAAGATAACCAAGGTACTATTACTTTTTTAGACGGTGCGAATATTATTTCAAATGGAAGACTTGTAAATCAGATACAGGCTAATGCAAATAATATTGGTTTTACAACATTGCTTGCCACATCAGATGGTAACACTCTTTTTAGAATTGAGGGCAATACGGCATTTTCCTATGACATTAATACAACACAACTCATAGGAACGTATCCGATACCGGCGAATGCCAACGCAGCCCTAACACCAGACAATTCATTTCTGTATGCGGCTAATATGCTAAAAATTGTGCGCATTAATCTAGCCACTGGAGAAAGCGATTCTACATATATGCACGAATTTGCAGGATCGGATATTACTTTCATATCCATTACACCAGATGGCGAATATGTTTTCATAGGTGTAGGTAATAACGTGTCTGGCAATGGCTATATAGTACCTATTTTAGTACAATCAAATACGCTGCTGCCAAGCGTTGTATTAGAGAATATAAATCCTTGCGCAATTGCCTTTACACCTAATAATCAGTATGCCTTAGTGGTAAGTGATAGAGATAACACGGTGTCGGTGATTGAACTAAGCAGTTTAAGCGTAACTGCCACAATTCCAGTCGGTGCCAATCCAAAAGCCATTGCGGTGACCCCTAATGGTCAATATGTGTTTGTGGCAAATTCTGGCACTGACACGGTATCTGTACTTGATGCGAACACGTTTATTCTGGTTCAAACAATACAAGTGGATTCTGGACCAATATCAATCGCCATTGCACCAGATAGTAACTACGCAATCGTGTTAAGTGAAACGAGTATGAATGTCTCATTCATTCAGGTAGAAACATTTAGCATTGTCCTAAAACTTCATGTGTGCAATCAAACCAACAATAACTTTCCTCATCCTACCTTCTCTCCTGATGGTAACAGCCTTTATATACCATGTATGAATAATAATGGCGAGTCGGTAATGGTGTTAAAGCCAAATTGAATTACTCCCTAATCACTACAAAATTGGACAAAGTGTAGGATGGGCAAAGGCCCCCTTAGGGCCGTGCCCATCTTGGTCGGCGTGGTTTGATGGGCACGGCCTAGCGGCTTTTGCCCATCCTACCAATCAACCATTTTTAGAGTGATACGGGAGTAGTGCTTTTTACCTTTTACAGCATCCATTTTAGTATCAGTTTAATCCAAACCCAACTCTTGCAAGCGCCGGTAAAACGTCGCCCGGCTGATGCCGAGGAGTTTGGTGGCTTGGGAGCGGTTGCCGCCGGTTTGTTGCAGGGCTTGCAGGATGCGCTGCCGCTCGTCGCCGGCCAACTCGGGGGCCACCGTTATTTCCGGGGCGGCGGGCCGCAGGTTGCGGATTTCAGGCGGCAGGTCGGCCACTTGGATTTTCGAGCCTTTGCTGTAAATCAACGCAAAATCAATACAAGAACGCAGTTCGCGAACGTTTCCCGGCCAAGCATAGGCCAGCAGGCATTGCATGGCATCCGCCTGGATGGCATCGACGGCCTTGCCGATTTGTCGGCTGGCTACCCTAAGAAAATGTTCGACGAGTATCGGAATATCGGTTTTGCGTTCCCGTAGCGGAGGAATGTGAATCCGCGCCACCCGCAGGCGGAACAGCAGATCCTCGCGGAAGCGGCCGGCGGCGACTTCGGCGACGAGATTCTTGTGCGTCGCAGCCAAGACGCGCACATCGACCCTCCGGGTGCGCGTATCGCCTAGGCGGGTGATCTCATGCTCTTGCAGCACCCGCAGCAGCGCCGCTTGCATGGGGAGCGGCAGGTCGCCAATCTCGTCGAGGAAGATTGTGCCGCCGGTGGCCGCCTCGAAGAATCCTTGCTGGTCGGCGGTGGCGCCGGTGAATGCGCCTTTGCGGTGGCCGAACAATTGGCTGGCAAGCAGTGATTCGCTGAGGCCGGCCGAGTTGACTGCGATGAAAGGCCCGCCCTGGCGCGGGCTGGCCTCATGGATGCCCTGTGCCACCAGTTCCTTGCCGACGCCAGTTTCACCCTCAATCAGCACGGTCCAATCGCCGCGTGCGATTTCCGCAATCAAACGGTTCAATTCCAGCATTGCCTCGCTTTCCCCCACCAGCCCCCCAAACCGCCTGGCTCCCAGCTTGTCCCGCAGCCGGTGCAGCTCCGTGACATCCTCCATAAAGACTAGCCGCCTTGCCGGGTCGCGTGGATCATCTTTGACCGAACATTCCACCCAATGGGCCTCAAGGTCCGCCTCCAGCCATTGGATGGTCAGCGGCTCCCGATTCCCTGCCGGCGTTTCCAACGTGCGCTGTATCTGCCGGGCCGCCTCCAGGTCCACGGGAAAGACCTGCCGCCACGGCCGCCCAGGGACGCTGTCCGGGTCTATCCCCAAAATCGACCGGCAGTTCGTACTGGCAAACGAGAGCGTCCCGTCCGCCTCGACGATCAAGGTGCCGGACGGAAATTCATTCAGAATCGAGACTAAGTTATCCCGGCCTTTTCTCAGTTCGGCGCTCAACTCCTGCAGCCGGGCTTCTGCCTCTTTGCGCTCGGTGATGTCGGTTTGGATTCCCAAATAATGGATCAACTGCGAGGATTCGTCGAATACCGGCGAAAGCACCAGTTCATTCCAAAACCGCGAGCCGTCCTTGCGGTGGCTGAGCAATTCAGCCTTCATCTCCCGCCGCTCGGCCAAGGCCTGGCGAACTTCCGCCAGAGTCCGCCTGTCTTCCTCTTGGTCAAAAAAGAAGCAGCAATTCCTGCCCAGGGCCTCCTCGCCTTGGTAGCCGGTGAGCCGTTCGAAGGCCGCATTGACGTAAATGATCGGCATGTCCGCTTGTTTCGCATCGATGATGAAAACCCCGCTGATTACCCAGTCAAGGGCCAACATGCCGAGCGGGATATGCTCGATGAAACCCAGCAAACGGTTGCGTTCGACAGCCAGCGCATCAAGGGCGTAGCGTTGCCCGCTGACATCCGTGTAGATGCCTACATAGTGGGTGGGCAGACCGAACCCATCGCACAGGGGGGCGACGGAGACCTCGCCGCAGAATGTGGTTTCATCCTTACGCAAGCACTGTAGCTCAATCCGGCACTCGCGGTCTGCGGCAAGCGCCTCCTGTAGCCGGTCCAGCGCCGACTGGCCGGGTCTGACCAGAAAAGCAAAATCTTGGCCCTGCGCTTCCTCTGCCAAATAGCCGGTCAACCGCTCAAATGCCCGATTGACATAGAGCAGGGGAAACTGTGGGCCACCCGTCTCGGCAACCGCCACGGCACATGGCATGGCGTCGAACGCACGGTGTAGCCAATCCAAATCTGCAATGTCCGTCACTAGTGATTTCCTCTACAGTAGACTTTATCATTCACTGATGTTACGCATTGGAGTGGCAAAGCTCGCTTTGCCTGTCAAGGCAAGCCTTGACACTCCAAAACGAATCTTCGCACATCGGCAAGCCTTGACACTCCAAAACGAATCTTCGCACATCGGCAATCCTTTGTAGATAACAGCAAAGGGGCCTGTGCGTAACATCAGTCATTCAGTTAACTTGAAGCGTTAACTGAATGTCCTTACGGTGTCGCATGTGTCTCATGATACAGTTGTGAGACAAGTCAGGCTGTCTCATTAGTGTCTCACGAATAAGGGGAAATGGCATATATTGTTTTCATCTATATGATTTATAATAGATAAATATAATGGCACATGTATTGCTAATTATAAATCAGACTATGCAACACAATTCCAACAATTTCATCTAACGAAAGGCAACTACCGTGATCAAATATTTATTGTCGCTCATACTCTTCCTGATGGCTGCTTCCAATGCGGCGTTGGGTGCCTATGTCAGTGGCGAGGTTGTCGATCAAAACGGACAGCCCATTTCGCAAAGCACCCTCTGCCTCTCTGCACAAAGTGTCGTAGTGACAGCCGCCCCGAATTGCCTGCAAACACAAACCACTGACGCGAAAGGCAACTATAGTTTTAGCCAGATCGCTCCGGGAGCGTATACGGTCACGATTATTGATGGCCGTTTCCCCACTTTTACTTGGCTACCGGTTGCCCGCACCGTGACGGTCGTGCAGTTCTCAGACACGATCACCGGCTTTAATTTCAACCGCCAATTCAGCTTCAGCAACTTCCAGAAACCTGTCACCATCAGCGGTGCCAACCTGCCTGAATTGGCTGGCTTCAATCTGAGCCAAGACACGGTGTTTGTGAAAGTGTATGCTGTCAACCCCGCCAACCCAACCCAGCAAACGGTATTCTTCTTGGGACGCGTGACCAATGAAGCTAACTTGAAATTCACCGCTAGCGCGCCTTGGGCTGTCAGTCAGGTGATTTATGAAATTTTCTCGCCGACCGCTGAGGTGCAAGGTTCCTTGATAATTTAATATTGATTGTCGTTTGTTGATTGATGTACTCCTTAGCGCAGCCAAAAAGTGTATGCTCTTCATTCGCAATTCTCTGAAGATGATACTAAACTTAACTTATTGCGGATACGCGATAAAGGGCGAGCGGATCGCCAATAATAAAAAGTAGGTACAATTATGATCGGTCGTTATTCGGTGTCAACCAAAACCAGACAGGTATCCGCAGTGCATAAAGCCATGAACTGCGGATACCTAGTGTTTTTATTAGTGGGTTTGTTGTTCGCGCCGCTTGCTTACGCCGCCGCGCCACAGGTCCAGCTAACCATGACGTCCAGTGTGGCGACGGTGGCGGTCGGCACCCAGTTCACCTACACGATCCAATATCAATGCGCCAGCATCACCACTGACTGCGCCGCCGCCACCGTCAGCGATGTGTTGCCGGCAACCCTGTCTTGGGCAAGCGCCGACGTGAGCATGGTGGGTAGCGCCCAGACCACTGCGACATCGTATACCGCATCGACCGGCACGGCCAAGTGGACTTTTGTGAATCCCTTGCCGGCCGGTTCGACCGGCCAGTTGCAATTAAGCGTAAAATTTCCCACTGGCACCACCGCCAATGGCGCGACGGCGGTCAATTCCGCCAGTATGAGCGCCAGCGGGGCGACGACGGTGGCCAGCAATGCGGTGACCGTGGCCGCCACTGCCACCAATGCCTGGACGCTCGCCAAGACCCGCCTGTCCGGCGGGACCGGCGCGGCGTTGAGCCAAGATGTCGTTTATCAGATCCAAGCCTGCCCCACTACCAGCAATGTCAATTTGGGCAATGTCGTCCTGACCGATACCTTGCCAGCCGGGGCGGTGTTTGTGTCCGCCAACAACAGCGGTAGCTATGCAAACGGCAGCGTAACCTGGAATCTCGGTACGCTGACTGCGGCATCCGGCTGCTACACCGAATACGTGGATATCCAATACCCATCCAGCGCATTCACTATCGGCCAGACGGTGACAAATAACGCTACCCTCACCGGGACGGTGCCGGTCCTCTCCGGCTCGGGTGCCATCACACCGCTGACCGCCAGTGTAAGCCATTCGCTATCGGCAGCCGTCCCGAACAAGACGGTTACCAAAAAAAGCAGTAGTTCCTCCGTCCTCGTCGGGCAGAGCGTCACCTATGACTTCGACACGACGAACACCGGCAATGTGGCGCTCAGTACCTTCTCCATAGTGGACAATATTCCGCCGCAATTGAATGTCACCCAGATTAATTCCGGCTACTCTGCGTATAACATCACACCGAACTTGGCGATTGAATACCAGACCAATAGCAACTCGAGCTGGACGCCCGTCACAGGTTTCCCGCGCACACTGGGTTCCTCGTCCACCAATGTGACCGTCTCGTCATTGAACTTGGGCACGGGGGTTTACATCACCGCGTTGCGCTACACCTATCTAAGCCTGCCTGTGGGCTTTAAAGCCACGGGTTCAAGCAGCGGGCCGGGTTTTGCGGCGACTTTGCTAGCGACCGACCGGAGTGGCAGTGCCGTATCACCCGGCAATACCATCACCAACACAGGCTCTTACAGCTATTCTTATAACGGCACGCCTGGCAACGGCACCAGTACGGCTACGCTGACGGTGGCCCAGCCGACGACGCAAACGACTGACCCCAATGCCGTTCCAAAGCTGGATAAGGCGGTGTCCGGCACGTCCACCGTGCTTCCCGGCGGCACGGTCACTTATCAGTTGACTTTGAACAATGCCAGCAACGCAGGTAGCGGCCTCATCAATCCGGTGTTGGGTGATTTGTTGCCATCCGGATTGACTTATGTGGCCAATAGTGCGACGGTCAGCACGCGTCCCACCGGCATGCCCAACCCGACGGTGGAAACCCTGGCCAATTACAACAACACCGGACGCACCTTGCTGCGTTTCCATTGGGACGGTGCCAGTGCCTACAGCTTGCCGGCCAACACCTCGGCCGTCCTAAAATTCAACGTGACGGTTAATCTCGGCACCCTGCCGGGTACCATCGCCAATGTGGCTGATTTACTCAGCTATGGCAATGGCGCGATCACCACATCCAATTGCTACAGCCCGATGCCGGCGGATACCTATGATTTGAACGCCAACGGCAATACCACGGAAACCTTGTGCGCCTCCAAATCGTCGAGTGCATCCATTACTGTCGGCACCACGGCGGCGATGCAATCGGTCATGCTGGTCAAGGGCCAGTTGGATGCCAATAATCTCCAGTATCCGTCCAACGGGACGACGGTGGCCGGCGGCAGCTTGCTGTACACCTTGCAAGTCAGCAATGTCGGCAACGTGCCCATGACGCACACCCAGGTCATCGATATTTTGCCCTATGTAGGCGACACCGGGGTGCTGGACCCGCAGAGCCGCTTAAGTGCATGGCGGCCCAATCTGACTGCGCCCGTGGTGGCCCCGGCGGGTGTGACCGTCTACTACAGCACCCAGGCCAACCCGTGCCGCGCCGAGTTGGGCTATTCGCCGACCGGTTGCACCAGCCCGAATTGGTCGGCTACCCCGCCTGCCGACATCACTTCGGTGCAGGCTTTGAAGTTCGACTTTGGCTCTATTGTGGTCAACCCCTTGGACATGCTGCAATTGTCATGGCCCATGCGCGCACCCATCGGCGCGCCGACCAGCGGCGCGGTGGCCTGGAACTCCTTTGGCTATGTCGCCACCCGCTCCGACAACTCGGTTTCCCTGCTGGCCACTGAACCGAACAAGGTTGGTGTGGCAATCCAGCCGCCGACACCGCCGATTTACACCGGCTATGTGTGGCTGGACAGCAACGGCAACGGCATCCAAGACCCCAATGAGCCGGGTATGAACAATGTGCGGGTGGATTTATACCAAGCCAACGGCGTGCAGGTGGATTCCACCATCACCACCAACAACGGCAATGGCAACCCCGGCTACTACCAATTCAGCAACCTGACCCCAGGCAGTTTCTACGCGCTGTTTTACCCGCCGGTCGGCTATGCGGTGACGCAAGCGAATGTGGGCAGCAATCCCGCGCTGAACTCCGAGGTGAACCCAGCCACCAACACCACAACAGTCACAGCATTGACTTGGGGCCAGACGTATAGCTACGGGGACTTAGGGTTGCAGGTTTCCGCCACCGGTTCGGTCGGCAATTACGTGTGGTATGACCAAAACGGCAACGGCATCCAGGACGAGCCCACCGCTGACGGCATCAATGGGGTCATCGTAAAAGCGTATTCCACCAGCAACCCCAACAAGCCGGTGGCCACGGTTGCCACCGCCAATGATGTCAACAAAAATCCAGGGTTCTACCAAATAACCGGCCTTCCCCCCGGAACCTACTACTTGGTGTTCTCAAAGCCGGCCGGGTCGACATTTACCCTGGCGGATGTCGGCAGCAACGACCAAGCCGACTCCGATGCCAACGCAACTACCGGGCAGACAGCAACATTCAGCCTGGTCGCGGGCCAGTATGATGCCTCCTGGGATGCCGGGATCATCCTGCCGACCGGCACAGCCAGCCTGGGCGAGTGGGTATGGCTGGATGCCAATAACAACGGTGTCTACGAACCCTTTGGCGGCGAGTCGGGCATCAATAATATACGGGTCAACCTCTACGAGGACACTGACGGCAGCGGTGCCTTCACCCCTGGCATCGACCAGTATTACACCACCACCACCACCTATACCAGCGGCGGCTATCCCGGTTACTACAGCTTTACCGGATTGCCTGCGGGTGCCTTCGTCGTCCAGATCGACCCGATGAACTTCGTCGCGGGACAACCGCTGGCTGGCCTGATAGCCAGCACAGGCATCGTCAATCCTAACAATGGCATAGCCAACGAAAACGCCGGCTACCTGTTGGCGGGCTACGGGGCGGTCAGCAAGGCCGTCACGTTAAGCATCGGGCCCGTTCTGACAGACAACTTTGGCTTTACCGCCACTTACAGCCTAGGCAACCGGGTGTTCCGCGATGACGGCACAGGCGGCGGCGTGGCCAATGACGGCATCCAAAATGGAGCCGAAGCGGGCATCGCCGGGGTCGCGGTCGATGTGTATCTGAGTGCGGGCGGCGCACCTACGGGCACACCCGTGGCGGCTGCCCAAACCACGGACGCCAGCGGCTACTACCGCTTCGACGGCCTGCCGGCGGGCAATTACGTGGTCGTGGTCGATAAAAACAACTCGCCTGCTTTGAGTGGCCTGGTGAGCAGCAGCGGCTACAGTTCGAATTTTGCCTTGGCTGGCGACTTGAGCGACCACGGCGTGGATGCGCCCTTGTCCAATGCCAGTGCCCTGCCGGGGGGCATCGCCAGTTTGCCGGTCACCATTGCGGTGGGAGTCCAGCCTTTGGGCGAAGGCTTGGGATTGACAGCGGCAGGTCTGGATGGACCCAACGGCGATGCCAGCGACAACCTGGTGGCGGACTTTGGTTTCACGCCCGGCTACAGCCTGGGCAACCGGGTGTTCCGCGATGACGGCACAGGCGGTGGCATTCTGAACAACGGCAGGCAAGACGGCGGCGAACCGGGCATAGCCGGCGTGATGGTGAAGCTATTCCAAAGCGATGCCAGCGGCAGCCCCACGGGCAGCCTGCTGGGCGCGCAAGTGACCGATGCCAACGGCTACTACCGCTTTGACGGGCTGGGTGCCGGCAAGTATGTCGTGATCGTCGACCAAGCCAGCTCCCCGGCACTGGGACAGATGTCCAGCAGCACCGGCAACAGCAGCAGCTTCGCCCTGGCTGGCGACCTGCAAGACCACGGCATAGACACGCCCCTGGCCAGCGGCACGGTGGTGCCGGGCGGCATCATGACGGCAATGCTGAGCCTGGGCGCGGGCGGCGAACCGACGGGCGAGTCCCTGGGTTCCGCCGGGGCGGGCCTGAACGGCCCCAACGGCGATGCCGCCGACAATCTGGTGGCGGACTTTGGCTTCGTGCCCAACTTCAGCCTGGGCAACCGCGTCTGGATAGACAACGGCGCAGGCGGCGGCACGGCCAACGACGGCATACTCAACGGCGGCGAGCCTGCCGCG
>CAIZPP010000171.1 GCA_903934875.1 uncultured Methylococcaceae bacterium | reverse complement strand
GCCGCAAGCGGAAGCAACTGCCTTGGCCGTACTTGGCTAAAGTGATCGCCGAGCGCCGCAAGGGCAATCCCGCCCCACCCATGCCCGCCCCCGCTTGACCGGGAATTGGTCAAGCGTCAAAGGGGGGGCTAAACGGTTACAGTCAATTGGCTAATGAAAATAGAATGACAAAAGAACAATTAAAGCAACTTTCGTTAAAAAGAAAGGAATACTCGGAAAAACTTACAGCTATCATTGATAAAAAAAAAGGTGAGGCAGAATATATGCTTAATAAGGCTCACGAAGCCGAGGATAAGATAAAACAGGAAGAAAATACTATACAATCATTGAATAATAAACATGATCTTTCGTGTTCTAATTCTGGTCGCATAGGGCTGCTGGAGCGAATAGATGCGCTTTACAGTCTTGGCGATAGCAGTAGCAAAATAAAGTGGTCTTTATACCTTATTATGATTTTTGTTATAATGATTGATGTTAGTCCGGTTTTTATAAAAGTTGTAATACCTAGAGGAGCCTATGATGCCATGATAGACGAGCTAGATAAAATGTGTATGATAGAATCAGATTTTAAAATTGAGAAGCGTAGACGTCAAATATTCAATAAAAATCGCGATAAAAACGATAAGGACAACAATCCATCTTGATAGTGTATAAATAATGTTTTTTTTCGAGTCTCAATTATTGGAAAATAAGGCCGTTAGGATGCGGTTAAAAACTAACCGCATCGATCGCAAACGATGTGGTTCCTGTCGTCACCGCAACCTACGGGTTTGCGGCATCATTCCTTAAAAGAATCCCATGCAAGCCATCAAGCAATACATCGTAGTCATCAACGGCAGTATCCATATCGACCTGCCGAAAGACTTCACCGCCAAGCGGGTGGAGTTAATTATCTTGTCCGCTGATGACAACGGCGCAGATTCCACAGATTTTCAACAGTTCCTGCTCAACAGCCCGGAAATGTCCGATGAAGAATACCAAGCGATTGAAGACAAAAGGCGGCATCTGAACGAATGGACATGATTTGCCTGGATACCAATATCCTGATTGCCCATAAGCGGGCGAAAAAGGCGGACAAAGACAAAACCATGCTTTACCGCCTCACCACGAAAGGCTATCCCTTTGCCATTTCAAGTATCACGGTTTATGAGTTATTGCGTGGCGACAATACGGACGAGGATGTTTATTGGAAAGCGATGTTCGCCAATATGCAGATATTGCCTTTTGACTTCGCTTGCGCGGAACAGGCCGCGAGAATCTACAAAGATTTGAAGCAACAAGGACTGTTGATGATTGCCGGGGGAGCCTTGTCATTCCCACGCTGAACATCACCATCGAGTTGACGGAAATTTATGCCAAGCTTGAGTTTCTGGAAGATGGACAGGGCTAGTTGCACAAGCAAATGGTTTTCATCGTTGGCCTTAGCGATTAACGGGGCATCCAACATGAGTTGTTCAGAAGACAGGCTGATTATGTAAACAAAAATACAGAGGCTATCAATCGGCAAAATTGTAGGGCGGCCAAGGCCCGCTGATGATGCCTCGGTGGGTTCCCGCTACGAACAGCCCGTCAAGCTTGGCCCGGAATGCATCCAACTGGGTTCTGGGCACAAGATAACTGACCAAGTACATGGGCTGCCCGGCAAACAGGCCTGGTTCGCCGCAACGTTTGCGGTATAGCCCAACTAGGGCAAGGTCCAACGCGGCGGCTTCCTTCTCAGCCTGTTCCGCCGCCGAGTATTTTCTTTTTAGCGCCTGTAAATATTCGTGGCCGCTGCTGGTATTTGTGTTTGCATTGGGGTTCGGTTCCGGGGTCGCCATAGGCAGGCGCACACCCATCTCCTCGCAACCGTCCAATTCTGCCAGCCGTAGCCTATAATGCTCGGATTTCTCCGCCAGGTGTTCGATCACGGCGGCCTCGTCAGGCAGCAAACTGCCGTAGCGAATCGGGATGATGGTCGTGTGTTGGTGGATGCGCTCCACCACGTTGCCGAAGGCCAGAACTGTCTCTACATCCTGCTCGGCCTGCTCACAGCAAGCGGTAACCGCCGCCAAGCCACCCGCGTGGGCCAGCCTCAGCGATTCGTCCCAATCGGCGGGAAGCGAGTTCTCCGCGACAATGCCGTAAAGCAACAGGCTCATGGTGCGGATTGGCAAAAGGTATAGGGTGGCCACGGGCCAGTGAGGCGGAAAGCCAAACCATAGGCTTCCTGCTGGCGGGCAATTTGATCGACTTTCAAGCGGAAGGCATCGACTTGGTCTACGGGCACAAGAAAGGCCCAATGGGAGATTTTGTTTTCAGTCAAACGCCTATTGCGGAAGTCACGGGCAAGCAGAGCCAATTCATCTTGCAGCGATTCCAAGCGTTCCTCAATCCACTCGTCCAAATCCAAGGACAATTGCCTACGCAGCTTCTTTTCTTCAAGATGGCGGCGTCCAACAGCGTCGGGGAGGCTTAACTGGCCGGTCTGCAAGCCTTCGGCCAGGCGATACTCAACGGCATGATAGCGATCCAGGTTAGCTTCCACGGACCATTCCTGGCAACCCGCAACTTGCTCCAACACCGCTACGACTTCGCTGGCACGCCGTTGAATTTCCTGTTCTAGCACGGACAGGCTGGAAAACAAGGTGCCGAATGGCAAGGGAAAAACCGGCGCATCCGCCATGACCTGTTCGACCACGACGGCGTGGCGGCAGGCGCGCGGACCCAGCCAGGCAATATCCTGCAAATGGGCCTCACCCGTCTCGCCGGTGAAATCGTCCAAAGCCACCCAGCCCACCACGGCAGACAGGCCACCCACATTGACAACTTGCAAAGGCCGGTCTTCATCGACACCGGGGCCTAGTGGCGCGGTAACTCCGGGGAGGGAGAAGCAGTAGACGTAAACGGCTTCCCCATCCCTTATTTGCTCAGGTGTTTGCTCCATTATGTCACTGGCCCGAACATCTCCAAAATGACGGCGTCGAAATCCTCTTTTTCCACCAAAACAGCAACCGGGGCTTCGGGGCCGGCTTCACTTTGTTCGACGGCTCTGCGCAATGCGCACAACGCCGCCCGGTTGCATACAGCAGCCAGTTCCGCACCACTCGCCCCTTTACAACGGGCCGCCAACGCTTTGGCGCTGATGTCTGAACCTAGCGGTTTGCTGCGCAAATGAACGGCTAGAATCTCACACCGTGCAGTCTCGTCAGGCAAAGGCAGTTCGACAATTTCATCGAAACGCCCTGGGCGTAGCATGGCGGGATCGATCATGTCCACCCGATTGGTGGCCCCCATGACAAATACGCCCTTGAGCTCCTCCAAGCCGTCCATTTCGGATAAAAACTGGCTTAGCACCCGCTCCGCAACATGGGAATCGGACGAGCTGTCGCCTCTTATGGGTATGATTGAATCGACTTCATCCAAAAAGATGATGCAAGGCGATGCCAAACGCGCTTTATGGAACAACTCGCGGACGCCTTGTTCAGATTCGCCCACATATTTGGACATCAGCGCAGGCCCTTTGACAGAGATGACGTTGACACCGCTTTCGTTGGCCACAGCTTTGGCAATCAGGGTCTTGCCGACACCCGGAGGCCCCGCCAACAGCAAACCTTTCGGAGGCCTCACACCGGCTTGTTTGTAGAGTTCCGGGTATTTGATGGGCCATTCGACCGCTTCCACCAGCCTCCTGCGCACATCACCCAGCCCCCCCACGTCTTCCCAACGCACATCAGGTATGTCCACAAACATTTCCCGGATTGCCGAAGGGGACACCTCGCATAGCGCCGAACGGAAATCATCCATGGTCACGGTCAGTGTGGCTAGGCGCTCGTACGGCAGTTCGGCTAAATTAAAATCAATTTCAGGCAGCAAGCGGCGCAGGGCGCTCATGGCTGCCTCGCGGCACAAGGCCTCCAAATCGGCCCCGACAAACCCGTGGGTGACATCCGCCAAATGATTCAACTGCACGTCGACATCCAAAGGCATCCCTGTGCTATGGATTTCTAGAATTTCACGCCTGCCTTCACGGTCTGGAATGGGGATGGTTATTTCCCGGTCAAACCGGCCCGGACGCCGCAATGCCGGGTCCATAGAGTTGGGCAAGTTGGTGGCGGCAATGACAATGACCTTCCCGCGTCCTTTGAGTCCGTCCATTAGCGCCAAAAGTTGCGCTACGATACGCTTTTCAACGTCGCCGACTACCTTGTCCCGGCGCGGGGCGATGGCATCAATCTCATCTAAGAAAATAATGCTAGGGCCTTTGCTACTGGCTTCCTCAAAAATTTTCCGCAGATGGGCTTCGCTCTCGCCGTAAAACTTATGCACCACTTCCGGCCCGCTGATGGTGAAGAATTGGGCATCGGTTTCTTGGGCAATAATGCGGGCGATCAAGGTTTTGCCGCAGCCGGGGGGACCGCTCAACAACACCCCCTTCGGGGCATCAATACCCAAACGCTCAAAAACCTCAGGATAGCGCAGAGGCAGTTCGATCATCTCGCGAATTCTACGCACCTGGCCCTTTAGTCCGCCCACATCTTCATAGGACAGACGCTGCGTGGAAGAATTAGCGCCAGATGGTTGCCCGGTCTTGCCTATGACTAGCGCCGTGGTGGGGTTGATCAACACGGCACCGGCGGGCGTTGCATCTTCCACCTTGAAATCAGCGGAGCGGCTACCGAACAGGTGGGCGCGCAAAATATCGCCTTTTACCACCGGCAGGCCATCTAACAAGCTGCCGATATATTTCAAGTCGCGCTGACCGGGCACAATAGTGGTCGGGGTAAGTACAATGCGGGTCGCATGTTTCCAAGCCGCAGGTTCGATCTGGATTTTATCATCCAGACTCAGGCCAGCGTTGCGTCTGGTCAGACCGTCCAGTTGCACTATACCTTTTCCACGCATATCCGGGTAGGTCGGCATCAACTTGGCGACACTAATACCCTTGCCACGCAACTGAACGATATCCCCAACCGCCAAGCCCAGCTTGCTTATTTCGGATGGATCCAGCCTTGCATATCCCCGTCCCGTATCCTTCGGCAATCCTTCAACAACTTTGAGTTTCAATGCTTCAGACATGGCATTGTTCAGCCTTGTAATTTAACTTCCAAAATGCCGTTGTGACAACTGCGCTCCATTTGCTCTGATTTGAACTCGCGCGGCAGGATAATTTCCTTATGGTATTTCTTGTTTCCCCTTTCGGCATGAAGAGTAAGAATGTCTCCGGACAAATCCAGAGTAATGTCGGCATCACCGACCCCAGGCATTTCAGCCAGCACCAAGACATGATCATTTTCATCCAAGACATCAACGAGAGGTTCAGAAACCTCTTGTACTTGGGTCTCACCAGTTTGTTCGTTGCGGCGAACGTTGCCAAAAGGTTCTATCTTGGTTTCCTCTCCTCCCAAGCCCATTTTGACTGAAAACCCGTAAACTGCTTTTGCGTCCTTACCGCCGGTATTGATATCAAATGCACCGCTTTGCTTCAATTCCTCGCCCTTTTCTGCCAGTTGGCCCAGTTTTTCGACTAGATCACCTAAGCCACGAAGAATTCCCTCTACGTTTCCGCCTACATTGCTTTTTTTAATGCTAGTCATCTTGTTTCCCCAAAGTTGAATTAATTTTCTTAAGTTTGGAATACAGCGTTTTATAATCAATGTTCAAACGTCGCGCAGCCTCAGCTTTGTTGTTGCCCGTTTTTTTCAAAGTGTCTAGGATGACGATACGTTCTATTTCATCTATATTCAGTTGCGTGATTTCCTTTAGAGATGAACCATCCGGATAAAGCCCTTGCATGGAATCAAGGCCTGAACCCTTGATCAACGGAACTGCATATTCTGATTTTACCGAACTTTGCTGTATAGTCTTTTGCAAGTTTAATCCCAAGTCTTCGGGCTTAATTTCCCCGTCACAGACGAGCGCAGAACGGCGCACCACCGCCCGTAATTCACGCACATTTCCCGGCCACTGATAACATAACATCAGTTCCTTTGCCGAAACTGAGAAATCAATCTTGGCCTTGTCCAATTCAGCGCATGTTTCTTCAATGAAACGGTCGGCCAAGTTTAAGATGTCCTCAGGACGCTCCCTCAAGGGGGGAATTCGAATCACATATTCATTCAAACGATAATATAAATCTTCACGAAATTTTCCTTTAACGACTGCATCCAACAGGTTTTCATTGCTTGCGGCCAACACACGGACATTGGCCGGGATAGGCTTTGTTCCACCTATCCGATAGATTATCCGTTCTTGCAACGCCCTTAACAGCTTAGATTGTGCTGAGAGGGTCATGTTGGCAATTTCATCCAGAAACAAAGTCCCACCCTCTGCCGCCTCGAATTTACCGGCTTGACCGTGATCTGCACCCGTGTATGAACCTTTTTCATGGCCGAACAGTTCATTTTCAATTAATGAATCGGGTATTGCTCCACAATCAATTGGGATAAATGCACCATCTTTTCTAGGACTCGCACGATGGATATTTTTAGCCACCAGTTCCTTGCCTGTTCCGGTTTCGCCTTGGATAATGACAGAAAAATCGGTATGTGCGACCCGGATCAGATCATTGGCAAGGCACTGTATCTTATGGCTGTTTCCCATAAGTGAGGCAATACGTTCTTTTGTTCCAATTATTGAGTTATTGTCAGTATCTTGTTTTCCCCAGCGAGTTTTCATCGCACGATCAACGAGCTTCAAGACACTCGCATTATCAAAGGGTTTTGGAATATAATCCCAAGCACCCGCTTTGATTGCGCAGACAGCACTTAAAATGCCTGCATTGCCAGTTATGATGACTACAGGAAGTTGCGGATATAGGGTATGCGCATGTGCTAATACTACCATGCCATTCGGTTCTGGGATGATACTATCAAGCAATAATACATCGGGTTCCCTTTGCGCTAGAAGCTGCATTGCCTTAGCTCCATCATAGCCTTGCTGTGTTTCATAACCTGCATTTTCTAGAAGAAATGCAAGCAATTGGCATATATCTTTGTCATCATCAATTATTACAACATATCCATGATTATTTGTTGTTGTTTTCATGGTTCTCTTGCGATAATATTCATTCGAAGTGTCATTTTTAAAGAGCG
The DNA here is from genome assembly GCA_903934875.1 of uncultured Methylococcaceae bacterium. Lineage (GTDB taxonomy): Bacteria > Pseudomonadota > Gammaproteobacteria > Methylococcales > Methylococcaceae > Methylumidiphilus. The sequence goes on along the minus strand of CAIZPP010000171.1, from coordinate 3,679 downwards.
AAAAGAAATGAAAACTCTCACGGAGATTGGAAAAATAACAACGATTATTTGTTTTGCGTTAGTTCACCGAGAGGTTGAATTAAAGTAATATCGCTAGGTAATTTATCTTCAATGCGATGATTAAAACCCAAAAATAACAACCCCATCTCTCCGTCTAATAGTGTTTCATTGATACGCTTTGCAATGTACCCATCACGTCGATCCAATAAATTTTGTGCTAATTCCATATTAGGTGGTGATTTTCCATTTATTGGTTGGTATACCTGGTGCATCAGCTCATATTCTTCCAATAGCAGCGCTGGAGATTCCGTTCCCATTATTTTGGCTCCTTTACTCCGTAGCGATTGCAATAATATGTAGTTTTGGCTACCTGTTTTTGCAGTATCATCAACAATTTCAGATTCCTTTCCGCATACCGGCAGACTATCTTGATATACTTTCAGCGTCGAAAAATCGAGAGCAAAGTTATTGATTGCATTTTCTATGGTATTCCAGAAATATTTAACGACCGCTTGATGCTTTAAAGCTTCCTCTTCCGTTCTAGTTTTACTAACAATATTATCAAGCTTGCCCATATCTTCATTGCCATGAATAATGGGAAAGCGGATCAATGCGCGCATGGTCAGTAATTCTGGTAACTTAAGCTTTTTCTTCGGGTGCTAGCTCAGGAATTTCTAGGCGGGTCTCAATACGCCTCAAACGCTCCTCCAAATCGGGGGCCGGTAAAGCAGGAACCCTTGCCCTGGAATCGAAAGCCGGATTGCCACTCCACCAGTCTAACCCCATTTCCAAGGCTTTGTCCACAGAACAAATCAACAGTCGGATTTCAAGGGTTAGCAATTCCACCTCAACCAGCCGTATGCGGATGTCGCCACTGATAACTATTCCTTTATCTAACAAGCGCTCAAGCAAATCGGCTACAGTGGTCGAGTTTGTGGAATGAGTTAATGATTTATTGTCTTTCATGGGGGTAACCCTTAAAGTAATCGGCCCAATGGGCCTAAATCCAAATTCAAATCTTCTTCCTTCAGATCGAAAACTTCCCGCAACCTATTCAATTCTTCAGCCTGCCTCATCAGAGTCAGCCCTAGTCGCTCAACCTCTTCGTCTGTCAGTGAACCTGAGTCCATACGCTGTATTGCTTGCCTTTCGAGTAACTCATGTAACAGCTTTACCAACGTCAACACAAGTTGGGCTAAGCCATTGCGAACCTTTTCCCCATTTATATCCAATCTGGGCCTTGTGCCAGTTGAAACCGCCATCTTGTTCAATAAAGGGGGGAATTCATTTAGCGGTTTGTTTGGGTATGGCTGTGGATTTTCAATTTTCATAAAGCTATTTTATGTTGAAAACGCAACAAATTATTTATTTGACCCTTTTATCCGTCTCCCTGTCTCAACGGAAGTCAATAAAGCTTGCAGACTCAAATACACCAAATCAATGTCAGCAACCGATATTGTTATATCTGCAACTATAACTGCTCCTTTATTAAGAATTCGATCCAATGCTTCACAAAGGGAAACCTGTTGATTTTCTTCTCTCTTATTAATTGCTAGGGTCACACTGCTGCCTTAAAACCTTATTATGAAAGTATCCGCTAGAACAGGGATATTATCTGTTTTCAATTCCGGTAAAGACTAGACCCAAGAGCATCAAGTCTAGCCAATCCCCCTGAATCTGAATGCAAAAAAACCCGTGTTTGTTGACGGTCAAACAACACGTCCTCCCTTGCCTTCTTAATCTGTCTGTCTTCACGGCGATTAAGAGCCTGGCATAATTCACAACCATTTTCCGGTGTAATCTGATTGATAAAAATCGCTTTCGTGCTTATGCCGAGCCTATGCAAACTGGCAAGCATTTCCGACGTTTTTTCCAACGCCAAGTTAGTTGGAATGGTAACCGTGTATATCGATGTCTTGTCCGGGTCACAAAGCAATACTCGAAGTGCCTTGAGTTTTCGTGATAAATCCACCAGACGCTCCGACAGTTTAGGCAACCTCATCACATGCCTATATTTAAGCAATAAAGAAAAGAACTGTTTTAGCCAATCAGTAATTATTGCCGGTAATTCCAAGAGCCTGATTAGGTGACCACTTGGGGCTGAGTCCATTACGACAACATCATAACAGCCACCAGAGATATGTTCCATAACTGCTGTCAATGACATGATCTCATCCAAACCTGGAGGGGCTAGATCCAGCAAATGCTCCATCACTTCGCGGTCAAATGTTATATCAATATTGGGCAAGGCACCCACAAGAAACTCTTTTAGTTCATCACGATATTCACTTCGAACTTCATCAAAAGCGGCTTCAGCGTTAATTTCTTGCGCATCCAATCCGGGTAGAACTTGGGTGGGGCTGTTTTTTATCTTGATGCCCAGACAGTCAGCAAGCGAATGTGCGGGGTCAGTCGAAAAAAGAAGTACACGTAAACCGGGATATTGTTTGTGCATACGCAAAGCCGTCGCACAAGCCATAGTAGTCTTACCTACCCCCCCTTTTCCTGAAAATATTATTAACTTTGCAGTTCTAGCTGGCAATAGACACGGACTCTCTACCCTGAGTGGCAATGCATAGGTAGAACTGCTTAACTGACCTATTTTCGATAACTGGACAGCCTGAGTCCACAACAAAGAGACCGTCCTTCCGCGAGGTTCAACTGCAAGCAGCGGCAATGCCCAAAATTGCTGCTCGTGAAACTGCTTGAAGGCTACCATCAGCGCAAGCATTTGCCTATTTCGTCTCGCCGAACAAATAGGGCAATCACTCGTTGGCAGTAATTGATTTACAATCAATTCAGAAGTTGGGATTTTCCTCAGCTTTAGCGCTCTAGCCAAATCAATGCTTTCCTCAACACTCATCAGTTCAGCCAACATAACAATCACAAACCGGCAGCAATTTTGATCGGTGATGATTCCCTCCATTACTTTCAATGAGTTATCCATTTCAAGCAGGAACCGATCCAAATGATCAAGCCGACTGTCACCCGTAAAATGGCGACGGATATAGCGATGTTTCGCTAGTAATGTGTCAAGACCAACGAGCCAGCGGCGGACTAAATCCGGCATTTCTAGCAATCGTAGTGTATGCCCAGTGGGTGCTGTGTCAATTACAATACAATGATAGCGTTTCAGTTGCAACCACTCGGCGATTTCAAGATAAGCCGATACTTCATCCATGCCTGGAAGTGAAAGATCCATAAGACTTTGCAAATCCTTATCGTCTAAGAACGTTCCCCGCTCCGCGATTTCCTTAAGTACCTGATCATGTCTGTCCTTGAAATTTTTTAATGCTGCGGCAGCATCCAATTCTACTACTTCTAGGTTTTCCGGCAATGTCAAGCCAGCATAGGTATCACGAAGGGAATGGGCGGGATCCGTAGAAACTAACAAAAATAGTTTATTCGGTTGACTAGTCGCCAATTGAAGAGCAGTTGCGCAAGCACATGTAGTTTTGCCTACCCCACCCTTACCGCCAAAAAATATAAGCTGTAATGATGAGTCACTGTTTAAGAAGGCAGGCAGAGCATTATTTATCATCCTTATTGTTCCTTATGATAATATCCTTGCCAATGCCTTCCTCTTCCTCTTCCTCTTCCTCTTCCTCTTCCTCTTCCTCTTCCTCTTCCTCTTCCTCTTCCTCTTCCTCTTCCTCTTCCTCTTCCTCTTCCTCTTCCT
>CAIZPP010000170.1 GCA_903934875.1 uncultured Methylococcaceae bacterium | reverse complement strand
GGCTTTCAGGCCGCTAAACTAAGTTCGTTGGAATTAGGCTGGTCGAAGCGGCCTGAAGGCCGCCCTACAAGTGTTCGCTGCGTAACATCAGCTGAGAAGTGCTGAGGGGTTGCCATGAAAGTACGGTATTCCAGCGCGGTTTGATGGGCATGGCCTGACGGCCTTTGCCCGACCTACCAATCAACCATTTTTAGCCGTCATTCCGCACCCCCGTCTTTTCGTATGTGCAAATCTTGAGCAGATTATCTGTTGCTGTGTGACAAAGTCGGAATGAGCGACTCCCCCCTTTGAAAAAGGCCGATTGAGGGGGATTTCTTAGCGTTTGCCGACCTCCAAAGCCTAAGCCCCCCCCTGCCCCCTTTTTTCAAAGGGGGGTGCGGAATGGCGGTTGTATAAAAATTACGCCTTTGCCTTCGTTCGGCCCTCAGGCATCGTTGACCCCCCGAGATGCCATAGCAAACCTTGCCGGATGATGACCAAACCCAAAATCACTCAACAATACGGCTTCGTTATCCGTTTGGAATAATGCCGGACCCGCACCGCTTGCGCAGGGGCAACAAGGGTTCATCATACTGTCATAATTAACCTTTATAATAGTAGACCCTTACTTTAAAGGTGAAATTTTTGCCCCTATGAATACCGTCACTTCTGTCCTACCCGCCTCTTCGGCCTCCCGACCCCAACTTGACAAAAAAAGCGGCCTAGTCACCACCTGCATTTTTTTTGGCCTGCTGGTCTCCGGCCTATTGTTCACCGGCTATAGCCTAGTAAGCGATATCAGCAAAGCCGGTGACACCGCCATCACTTGGCTCCCCTACATCCTGCTGGTGGTGGCTTTGCTCACGGCCTTGGGGTTTGAGTTTGTCAATGGCTTCCACGACACTGCTAACGCGGTGGCGACAGTCATCTACACCCACTCCTTACCGCCCAACTTTGCCGTGCTGTGGTCGGGTCTTTTTAACTTCCTCGGGGTTTTGTTTTCGAGCGGGGCAGTTGCCTTCGGTATCATCTCGTTGCTGCCAGTGGAATTGATTTTGCAAGTGGGGTCCAGCGCCGGTTTCGCCATGGTCTTCGCGTTGCTTATCGCCGCGATTATGTGGAATCTCGGCACTTGGTGGCTGGGGTTGCCCGCCTCTTCATCCCATACCCTGATAGGCTCGATTGTTGGCGTCGGTATCGCCAATGCGCTCATGCATGGACGGAATGGAACCAGCGGCATCGATTGGGCGCAGGCTACCAAGGTTGGCTATTCGCTGCTGCTATCGCCCTTGATCGGTTTTGGTTGCGCCGCGCTACTGTTGCTAACACTGCGCGCCTTGGTAAAAAACCGGGAACTATACGAAGAACCCAAGGGGACCACGCCGCCGCCTTGGTGGATTCGCGGCCTTCTCATCTTGACCTGCACGGGTGTTTCCTTCGCCCATGGCTCCAATGACGGTCAAAAGGGCATGGGCCTGATCATGCTCATTCTTGTCGGCACCGTGCCTATGGCCTACGCCTTGAACCGGGCCATGCCGGTGGACAATATGACGCAGTTTGTGGCGGTGTCCAAAGTGACCCAGGAAGCCTTGAGCAAGGCCACACAGGCGGCGGCCCCCGCCAACCCTCTCGCGACCCTTTCGGACTATGTGCGCACCAAAGAATACAAGGCCGACGTAGTGCCGGCTCTAGCCAGTGTAGTCGGCGGTATCGGCCAGCAGGTGAAGCAGTACGGCTCCTTCGACCATGTGCCTATGGAAGCTGTGGCTAATGTCCGCAATGATATGTATCTGGCTTCTGAGGCCATACGCTTCCTTGAAAAAAGCGACGCGGTGAAATTCGATGCCGATGCCAAGGCCAACCTTAAAGCCTTCAAGAAAGAAATCGACGAGTCCACCAAGTTCATTCCGCTCTGGGTCAAGGTGGCAGTGGCCATTGCGTTGGGCCTAGGCACTATGGTGGGCTGGAAGCGCATTGTGGTGACCGTCGGCGAGAAGATCGGCAAGTCCCACCTGACTTATGCGCAGGGGGCCTCGGCGGAGTTAGTCGCCATGGTAACCATCGGTGCCGCCGATATCTTCGGCTTGCCAGTTTCCACTACCCATGTACTTTCATCGGGAGTCGCAGGCACCATGGCGGCCAACCAATCGGGTTTGCAGTGGGCCACCATTCGCAATTTGCTAATGGCCTGGGTGCTGACCATGCCCGCCGCAATCCTCCTGTCCGGCTCCCTGTACTGGTTATTCACGAAGTTGTTTTAAAACAACTGATGTGAGGACTTACGCATAGCCCCGTTCGTGCTGAGCCTGTCGAAGCATGAGTGGGCTTTGCGAATGCCCTTCACCCTTCGACAGGCTCAGGGCGAACGGTTACGATGTTTACGCACTGTGGGCCTTTTTAGGCTTCGTCGACAGTTTTGTTTTCCTGTAGGGTGTGGGCGCTACACGCCTTACAGGGCTTCCGCAGTGCGCTTTATCTTCACAATTTCCCTTGGCTAGTACTCGCTATTCCATAAACCATCGCTTATTGGTGCATAGATGGTTCATTACGCCCACTATTGAATAAAAGCTAGTCACTGCTTACTCTATAATATTGTTTTATAATATAAAATATTTATGGCATAGAAGGTGCTTTAATTTCAAACAAGCACTTGAGGGCATTCATAGCTGTTGTATGCTGTGGTTCCCTTAAGGTTTTTCTTCATCCATAAAGATTAATGAGGTAGGCCATGAAATTCATTGACATGCTGTTTAAAAACGCCTCGCAAGACCCTGAGTTTCTTGAAGGGCTTTCAACTGCGGTGCTAACCGGGTTTATGACATTGCTGGTCATCATCATGTTTATTTAGTGCGCAACATCAGCCGCTAGCATGGGCGGAATCACACCTATAGCTTAGGAGCTTCGATGTCATTGTTTTTTGCTTACCTTTCGGTGGTCGCTGCACTGGCCTCTGGATTTTTGGCCTTGGCCACCGATAAGCGCTCGGAACTTGATCGCTTGGTGCGCCTGCTGTCGCAACCCTGGCCAAAGTTACAAGTTCGGGCGGAGGGCATCTTCTCCGCAGCGCATTATGCCGAATTTCACCGTAACAGCCTTTTCATATTACTCGGCATCTCGGGTGTGAGCGCCGTGCTGGCGGGCGGGACAGCCCTGTTAAGCGGTGTGGTTACCACCGATACTTTGCCATTTGGCCTGCCTTGGCTAAATTGGCACATCCGTTTCGACGCACTTTCCGGCTTTTTTTATCTGCTGATCGGATTGTCGCTGATTGCTGTCAGCCTGTTTGGGCCGGGCTATGTGCGGGAATTTGAACACGGCAAGCATTCGTTGGCCGTATTGGGCTTGTTCACTGGCTTCTTCGTGGCTGGCATGGAACTGGTACTGCTCGCCGATGATGCGTTTTTCTTTGTCATCGCATGGGAGTTGATGTCGCTTTCCAGCTATTTTCTGGTGGCCTTCCAGCACGAACATGCTAGCAACCGCCGTGCCGCTTTTCTTTATTTACTGATGGCGGTTGTCGGTGCCATCGCCATCATTCTCGCCTACGGCGTATTGGCTAGTTTCAGTGGCGGACTGACGTTCGACCATTTCAGGTCGCTCAAGCTGACCCCGGTCTGGTCCAGTGTCGCATTCACGTTGGCATTGATAGGTTTTGGCATGAAGGCTGGCCTGGTGCCGTTTCATGCATGGTTGCCTGAGGCCCATCCGGCGGCACCATCCCACGTCTCCGCGCTGATGAGCGGGGTGATGTTGAAAATTGCAGTTTATGGCTTCATCCGTTTTACCTTTGATCTGTTGGACGAAGTCTTCTGGCAATGGGGTCTGTTGGCACTGCTGTTGGGCACGGCTTCCGCCGTGCTTGGAATCCTCTACGCCATGCAGCAGCAGAATCTGAAGCGGCTGCTGGCCTATTCTTCGGTGGAGAACATCGGCATCATTTTTATCGCGCTAGGATTGGCGCTAATTTTTTTCAGCGGCGGCCAGCCCCGGCTGGGCACCTTGGGAATCGTCGCAGCGCTGATGCATTGCTTGAACCATTCCTTGTTCAAAAGCCTGTTGTTTTTAGGCGCAGGAGCCATTCTGCACAACACCCACGAACAAAGCATGGAGAACATGGGTGGCTTGATCCATCGCATGCCCCGGCTATCTGGTATTTTCCTGATCGGGTGCATCAGCATTTCGGGTTTGCCGCCATTTAACGGCTTCGTATCGGAATGGTTGATTTTCCAGACCGCGCTACAGACCGGGAACGTTGACAGCGGTGTCATCCGTAGCTTGATACCCACCGCCAGTGCCGTGCTGGCATTGACATCGGCATTGGCGGCAGGGTGTTTCGTCAACGTTTACGGGGTGGCGTTTTTAGGGTTGCCACGCTCCCGTCACGTCGCTTCCTGCCATGAGGTAAGCCACCGCGGCATGTTGGCTGGGCCGGCCATGCTGGCTGTGCTTTGCGTTCTATTTGGCATTTTTCCGGCACCGGTAATCGAAAGCCTAAACGTTGTCACTGGACAACTAGTTGGCAATACCTTGCCGCAAGTTTCCGCGATGGGTTGGTTGTGGGTGTCACCCGTGGCACAAGAAGTGGCTTCTTACTCGCCGTTTTTGGTCTTGGTCGGCATATTACTGACGGTTTGGTTGTGTTACCAACTATTCTACCGGCAAAGTGGTCGCTTGGAAGCGCGGCGGGCCGACCCTTGGGATTGCGGCTTCGGCGGTCTGAATGCCCGTATGCAATACAGTTGCACCGGGTTTGCCATGCCGTTCCGACGCATTTTCCAGCCGGTATTCGATGTTGAGGAAACGATTGAGGAGCAAAAGTCAGGGCCGGACGGATTTCACACCCAGCGGCTGCGTTACCAATTGCGCGTCTCCGACCGCTCATGGGCCTTTGTGTATCAGCCTGTGGCCCGCTCTGTCCTTAATCTTTCGAAGTGGGCAAGCCGTATACAAACCGGCAATATACGGACTTACATCGCCTACTCCTTCTTTACACTGATAATTTTGCTATGGGGAATTAGTTGATGGCCTGGCTACTCGCACTACTGCAAACGTTGTTGTTCATAGCCAGTGCGCCGCTGTTGGCCGGTTGGCTCAAAAAAGTCAAATGCCGCCTACAAAATCGCCGCTCACCTTCCATAATCCAACCTTACCGCGACCTGCGCAAGTTGTGGCGGAAAGAACCCATCGTAGCCCACTCTGCCTCTTGGATATTCAAGGCCACGCCATACATTGTGCTATCCACGACGGTGTTGACCGCGTCCATCGTGCCCTTGATCGCGGTCAACCTGCCCACGGCGAAAATCGCCGACGTGGTGGTCTTGATCGGTTTTTTTGCGCTGGGCCGTTTTTTCCTGGCTCTGGCGGGGATGGACATCGGCACAGCCTTCGGCGGCATGGGATCGTCGCGGGAGATGACCGTTTCGTCTTTGGCCGAGCCTGCGATGCTGATGGCGGTGTTTACCCTGGCAATGAGCGCTTCCACAACGAATCTGTCGGAGGCGATGAAATATGTGTTAAACACAGGCTTGGTGTTGCGCCCGTCCTTTGTGTTTGCCATGCTCGGGCTGATGCTGGTGGCGGTGGCGGAAACCGGACGGATTCCAGTGGACAACCCAACCACACACCTTGAATTGACGATGATCCATGAAGCGATGATTCTGGAATATAGCGGACGCCATCTTGGCTTGATTGAGTGGGCCAGCCAGATCAAACTGATGATTTACGGGGTACTGATCGTCAACATCTTTTTCCCTTGGGGGATTGCGCAAAGCTTCAGCTTGGAGTCCTTAGGGATAGGTGCCATGTCATTGTTGCTAAAATTGATTGGGTTAACCGTGTTACTTGGCCTGTCGGAAGTGGTATTAGCCAAAATGCGGGTATTCCGCGTGCAGGAATACCTCAGTTTCGCGTATTTGCTGACCCTGCTGGGGATGTTGAGCCACATTATCCTAGAGGTGCAACACTGATGGAAATCACTCAATTAAGCCATTACCAACAGGCTATTTTACTTCTCGCCGCACTGATTGTGCTGACTTCTTTTCTGATGCTGGGGCAGTCTAGATTGCTGCGGCTAGTTTTCATCTTCGCGGTACAGGGCATCTTGCTGGCGGTCACTACCGCGTTGGCGGCCGATGTGCTGGATTCCCCGCATTTGTACATTTCGGCGCTGCTGACACTGTCGCTAAAGGGAATCTTCATTCCCATTATGTTGCAACGCTTAGTCATCAGCATGGGCTTGCATAGGGACATGGAAACCTTGAAAAACCCAGCACGGGTGATGATGGGCGGGACGGGCTTGGTTGTTTTCAGTTATTACGTCTGCCTCCCCATCGTCAAATTGTCGCCCTTGATTACCTTGAACACCATTGCCATTAGCATGGCTGTGGTGCTGTTAGGTATGCTGCTGATGATTACCCGCAGGCAAGCAGTGGCCCATGTGGTGGGGTTCATGTCGATTGAGAACGGCTTGTTCTTTGCGGCGGTGGTGTCCACCTATGGGATGCCGATGGTAGTCGAACTCGGCATCGCCTTTGACGTGCTAGTCGCGGCCGTATTGTTCGGGGTGTTCTTCTTCCATATCCGCTCCAGTATCGATTCCTTGGATGTTGATCAATTAAATCGCCTGAACGAGGTGGAGAAATGATCGTGGCTTATACTAATCGTTCCAGCACGAATACAGGGAATGTTGAACATTTAAACCACCTGATTGAGGTGGAGAAATGATCGCCGCTTACCTTCTGTTATTGGTTCCGGTGGTCGGAATGTTGCTCCTCTCATGGGTCAACGATAGCCACAAAGCAGGACGGATCAATATACGCTTCAATGCCGTGGCTTTATTCGCCTCGCTATGGCTGGCAGTCGATGTGTTATTGGAGGGACCGATTTTGTCCCCAACCCAGATGCTTTACATTGACTCCTTTAACGTCTACCTGATCGCCTTGACGGCTTTTGTGGGTCTGACCACTTCAATTTTCTCCGGGCCTTATATGGCCCACGAACAAGAATTGGGCAAGGTCGGCAAACATCGGCTGCGCCTGTATTACACGATGTATCAAGGCTTCATGTTGGCCATGTATCTGGTGCTGACCACCAATAATATGGGCGTGATGTGGGTTGCGATGGAGGGGGCGACGCTCGCCACAGTGCTGCTGGTCAGTCTATACCGCACCCCGGAATCGGTGGAAGCGGCTTGGAAATACTTCATCCTGTGCGGTGTCGGCATTGCCCAGGCACTATTTGGCACCGTATTGCTATACTTTGCCGCCGAACAAGTGCATGGAATCCAAGACAATGCGCTGCTTTGGACGGTGTTGCACGATCATGCCAGCGCACTCAACCCCGGAGTCATGGGGATCGCCTTTGTGTTTTTGTTGGTTGGCTACGGCACCAAAATTGGCCTTGTCCCCTTGCACAATTGGTTGCCGGACGCCCATTCCGAAGGCCCCACCCCCATGTCGGCCATTCTCTCAGGGTTATTGCTGAACGATGCCCTCTATGCAGTAGTGCGCTGTAAGATGTTGGTGGACGGTTCTCTGGGAAACCACCAGGCAGGCAATCTCATGATGGGGTTTGGGCTATTATCGTTCTTGGTGGCGGTGCTGTTCTTGCACCGGCAGACTGATATCAAACGGCTGTTTAGCTATTCATCCATCGAACACATGGGGTTGATGACTTTTGCCTTCGGCATAGGCAGCCCGTGGGCCACATTCGCCGCGCTATTTCATATGACCACCCACTCACTGACCAAGTCGGCGATTTTCGTCACAGTGGGCTATGCCTCCCAGTTGGCAAAATCCCAGCGGATGGAAAAAATCCGTGGACTAATCCACACCCAGCCCGCCATCGGTTGGGGCTTGTTGATCGGAACCGTCGCCATCGCCGGCTTTCCGCCATTTGGTGTGTTTGCCAGCGAATTCCTCGTGCTTATCGCTACCATGCACGACTATCCTTGGTTGACCCCCCTGCTGCTATTTGGCATTGGCATCGCATTCGCCGGGCTGTTCCGCAAGATCCAGCCTATGGTTTTCGGGGATATTCCCAAAGGGCAATTGCCCATCCATGCCAATATGTTGCCGGTGATGATCCATATCGGAATTGTGCTACTCCTAGGGCTTTCCATCCCCACCTTTTTAGGCCACTGGTTTAACCAAGCCACCCAACTCATTTCGGGAAAGCTGCCGTTATGAACGAGAATATCGAATTAGACCGCGATACGACAGAAGGCATTGATCCTCCGCAACAGTTCCACATTGAACTGTCCAACCGTGGCATCGAGTCACTAGCCATCAGCCCGAGTTCTCTGCCGCCTGCGGTTTTGCTGGAAATCGCCAAGCCTGATGATTGGGGCAAGGTGGCAGCGCTGGCGAAAGACCAGGCCTGGCGCTGGGTGGCTGGCTGGGCCGAAGATGAAGGGAACCGATTATCGGTGAGTGTATGCCTTGAATTGCGGGGGGCTTATCTGGTGTTGCGGACCCGAACCGATGCCCAATATCCTAGCTTGCCTTCACATGCGGCGTATTTTGTGTCGGCGGACCGGTCGGAAAGGCATACGCACGACTTGTTCGGCATCCAGTTTACCGGCCATCCCGATCCCCGCCGCTGGACTCGCCACCAAGCCTGGCGCGGCGATGATGCCCCGTTGCGCAAATCCTTTCCTCAAGAGGGGCTGTCGCATGGGCAGACTCCCCCGGACAATGAGTATCCTTTTTTCAAGGCGGAAGGCCACGGTGTTTACGAAATTCCAGTCGGACCTGTCCATGCAGGGATCATTGAGCCTGGGCATTTTCGCTTCCACGCGGTGGGTGAATCCCTGTTGAATTTGGAGGAACGGCTAGGTTATGTGCATAAAGGCATCGAAAAAATTGCCGAGGGCAGGTCGCCGGAATCCTTGGCGCGTCTGGCTGGGCGGGTTTCTGGCGATACCACGGTAGGCCATGCCTTTGCTGCCTGTTTGGCGATGGAGCGTGCAGCCGGAATGGAGGTGCCACCCCGTGCCGCCTTCATTCGTGGCCTGTTGGCCGAGCGGGAACGCGTCGCCAATCATTTGTGGGACATGGCGGCGATTTGCAACGATGTTGGCTTTGCCTTCGCTTATTACCAGTTTGGACGTCTGCGCGAACTATGGCTGCGCGACAATCTGGCATTGTTCGGGCATCGGTTACTGATGGACAGGATCGTACCCGGCGGTGTCACGGTTGATGTCCCTTTGGCAGCGGCGGAGAAGATCAGGCAATCCATCAAAATTCTGCGGTTGGAATTCAGCGACCTAGTCACGATCCACGACCAAAATTCTTCGCTTGAAGACCGCCTCGTCGCTGCCGGCTACCTGAAACCGGAAGATGCGCAAACACTGGGTGCTCTTGGGTTTGTCGGGAGGGCCAGCGGACAGTCGTTTGACGTGCGCAAACATTCGCCCTATCCACCTTACGACCAATTGACGGTGAAAGTTCCCTTGGAAAGCCAAGGTGATGTGGCCTCGCGGTTCTGGGTCCGCTACAAGGAATTATGGGTCGCGCTGAAACTGCTGGAACAGTTGCTAGACAAGCTCCCGGAGGGTGAAATCGCCATTCCTTGGCAAAGTCCGCCGCCGGGTGCTGAAGGCTTGGGGGTCGTGGAAGGCTGGCGTGGGGAAATTCTCAGTTATGTGCGGTTTGCCGAGGATGGCAAAATCAGCCGCTATTATCCGCGAGACCCCAGCATCATCAATTGGCCTGCCTTGGAAAAACTAGTCTTGGGCAATATCGTCCCCGATTTTCCCGTGTGCAACAAATCGGTAAATGGCTCCTACTCGGGCAACGATTTATAAGAGTGACACTATGTTTGGCATCTATCGAAAAATAATTACCACCGGCGTGTTGACGGAAAAATTCGCTAGGAAAAAACCGGGACAGCTTGCCCTTGGACTGCACTCTGGTGATCCTGAACTCGACGCAGTGGGCACCCAACTGAAAGCCACTATTGACCGGCGCTTCGCTGGCAGTCTGCACATACGCCAAGTTGATGCCGGCTCTTGCAATGGCTGCGAGTTGGAAATCCACGCCCTTAACAACGTTTATTATGATATCGAACGATTCGGTGTGCATTTCGTCGCCTCGCCCCGCCATGCCGATGTGTTATTGGTGACAGGACCGGTATCCCGCCATATGGAAGCCGCATTGCGGCGAACCTATGAAGCAACAGCCAATCCCAAATGGGTGATCGCAGTTGGCGACTGCGGGGCATGTGGCGGCGAGTTTGGCATTTCCTATGCCAGTTGCGGGGCGGTTGCCAACGTGATCCCGGTCGATGCAGTGGTCACCGGCTGTCCGCCGACCCCACTTGACCTGATGCGGGGTATTTTGGACTTGTTCTCACGGTGATACAGCCTATTTCGCCGAGCAGCCGTCGTTTGTGGACCAAGACGCATAGATGATGGCGCAGCTTTTCTTTTTCACTTTCTGCACTTTGATGCCCTCGCCAGTGATATCGCCGAGAGCGGCGGCGGCAGAACCCGCTTCAAGCACCAAACCTTCCACTAATTGCTTGCGCACATACTCCCGGCTATAACCCAATTCTCGGATTTCTGTAAGCAGGCTACGCAACGCTGCCGAAAGGTCGAGATGGCTTTCCAGCCAAGGGTCTAATTGTGACGGGAGTTTGAGTTTGGCATCTGTGCTCAGGAAAATTGAATCTTGGCCATTTTTATGGCTTTCGCCAAAATCCTCAACATTAGTCCTAGCTTGATTTGAAGGGGTCTCAGAACCTGATATAAGCTTACCCGAGGAATCGCCACCGCTGGGCTGATCTAAATAATTGGCATTATCTCCCTGGCTGGGTACTTTTATGCCGTGGTACAAGACGGTTTCCGCGACGGAAGAGTCTTCGGAATCAGCATCCAACTGTGGTTCCAGATAATCTTTTATGCTATCTGAGTTGCTTTTGTAGGTAGCTACGCCATTGAAGTTATTTGCCAAATTTGCAAGCAGTGCCGAATAGACAGCATTCAAGGCCGCCCCTAGTTGACCAGATGCCGTGACCGCGGTTTGTAGAAGGCTACCGTTGTAGTCGATCAGCCGGGTACCCGTTCCACTTTGGAATATGGGGTTGGAACTTGTTGGCCCTTCCAAGAAAACAATTCCTGAGGTGGATAAATTGGGTGACACAGTGAAAATGTTATTCATTTGTATCAAAACGGGCTGGTTTAGGGTGCCAAACTGTCCATTACCGCTAAGCCCGATCAAGCTTAGACCGATCTGATTAGGGTTGTCCGAGGTGACGCTGATGTAACCCTTGGATGTGATGGTGTCAGCCGTGAGGTAGACTTGCTGTCCAGTGATTCCGTCGGCACCAACAGTGAGCGAGTCGGAGGCCAATCGGATGACCAGCCCGTTGGCTGAAATGTCACCGCCGATGCGGTTGCCCGAATTAATGCCGGTGATCGAGCCTGTGGCACCGGCATCAAGGACTAGGTTGGCCGCCGTCACGGGTCCGGCATAAATTTGGTCCCCGCTGGTGCGGATTAGCCCACCGTTAAGGTAAATGGGTCCGCCGCCGCCTATGGTCAGGGAGGCCAAGGGGGTGGTGCCGCCCACCGTGCTAGAGAAGGTTACGGGTCCACTGCTGTTTACCGTGAGGTCTTGCGGCCCGTTCAGCGGGTTGTTGAATGTCACGCCGACAGAACCCGCGTTAATGGTTGGGTCGGCCGGGAGGCTGATGGGTCCGTTGAAGACTATAGCACCGCTTTCGGTGTTCAGGTTGCTGGCGAGTTGGATGCCGTTCGACCCAGTCAAGTTGATGTTGCCGCTGGTGGTGGACAGTCCGCCCTTGATTGCCAGAACGCCACCTTGGCTGGCAAAGTCAATCGAACCGCTGCCCGTGCTGATGAGCGTAGTGGGTAGGGTGAGTGTGCCGGTGGAAATGACCGTGATCGGGGAGTTGCTGGAAAGATTCGGCGTGGTCAAGGTCACGCTGCCATTATTGGTGACAAAGGCACCGCCCAGCCCAGTAGTAATGCTCAGAGTGCTAGATGCACTGGTGAACAGCGGATTATTCGTTGTGCCGATGCCGTTCCCCGCCAGCAGAGTGATTTTGGGTGAGTTGATGAGGCTGGCACTGCTATTTGCCACTATCGACCCGTTGGGCGACTCTAAGGTGATGGATTGCAGGCCTGTGCCAACTAGACCGTTAATGATGATGTCGCCGCTGGTGGCCAAATAAATTGGGTTGTTGGGGTCGTCGTCAGTGATTTGGCTTCCATTTCCGCCTAGGATAATGCTCCCCTCGACTGATATGAACTCCCCCCCGGTCGTTCCGGTGTTCTGCGTCGTAAAGTTGCCGCCTTGGGTATTGATGATAATTGGATTGGCGGAGGAGCCTATGCCGGACACAGCATTCAATGCCAAGGTTGTCGTACCGGGGGTGGTGATCACACCAGGACCGGTGTTGCTGATGGCCCCGCCCGTGCTAAGAGTGATCGTGCCTCCCGTAAGTTGCGGGAAGCTCACATTCCCGGCGACCTCAATACCTTCAGGAGCGTTCAGGCTTAGTCCGCCTTGACCTTTGAATTGGGCCGATTCGGTTGCATTGATGGCGAGCGTCGTGGGGCCGTTGACCGAGTTCCCGCCCAACTGAAGTGTGATGCCCGTCGTGGTTTTGGGCGACACGGTAATTAGGCCGCTGCCCCCGTCTACCGTGCCAATGATGTCCATCTGGTCGGCGGTCAGGCTAACCGGCCCGCCATGGGACGCAATCCCGGACGAGGCGACAGTCAACAGACTGTCTGCGCCGCTGCTGATGCTGAATGCTCCCCCGCCAGTGTTACTGCCGGTGACCGTCAGGCCACCCGAATTGCTGATGCTTACATCGCCGCTGACCGCATTTGCGGCACTGATGGCGTTGGCGGTAGTCTTAAGTGGCGCGGCAAGGCTGCCGACTCCGGTTTGCGTGGTGAGGGTCAGCGTGTTGGCGATGGCGGTGCCATTGCCAGCCTGGATGTTTTGGTTTGATGCCGTCAGGCTGAGGTTGTCTGTTGGGGTGCCGATGTCCGCGTCCAAGGTGACTGTGCCGGTCGCCGAAGTCAGGCTGACTGTCTGACTGGATGCATCCGTCGTTAGGAAAACTCTGCTAGTGTTCAGCGCATTGGCCTCCACGACAGCGATGTCACCGGCGGCTCCCGAGCCGGAGGTGGCAAGGTGTATATTGCCCGCAGTGTTGCTGAGGACGGGGGATGCGATGCCTATGCCAGTGGCTGCGGTGAGGGTGAGGTCGGCGGCATTCAGTGTGCCGGAGCCACTGGTGATGCCATCTTTGACTGCGGTCAATACTAGGTTGTCGCGTGCGGACAAGTTGCCGACACTGGCCGATCCGATAGTGAGCGAAGCCGCACTGATGCTGATGGTTTGCACAGTGGTGGAATCAGTTTTCAGGGTAGTGATGGCATCGGTGTTGAGCGTGCCAGCCTCCAGCAGCCGGATATCACCGCTTGCATTGGTGCCCAGGGTGGTGAGGTTAAGCTTGCCCAGCCCGCCAAGGCTGGAATTGAGCGGTGTGGCAGTGCCTATCCCCCCGCCGACTAGCACGGTCAAGCCGGTTGTCTGGTTGGTGGTGGAAACTGTGCCGCCCCCGCCTTGAACGGAACTGCCAGCGCTTGGGGCGGACAGCGTCACCGCGCCCGCGCCCGCCGCAATGTCTTGGCCCACGGTCAATGTCCCTGCTTTGCTCAACGACAATGAAATGTCGCCGCCCGCGCTGGACAGTTGGCCTGTGATATTGAGTTTGCCAGCCGCACTGGTGAATATCAATGCGCCGTTGCTGGTGAATGCGCCCAGATTGGCGACGGTGTTGGCTTGGTTCAGCGTCACCGTGGTCGCCGCGCTGCCGGACAAGGTGCCGCTGGTGTTAATCGCGCCGCCGGTTTGGCTGATGGCATCCGCCGAGTTCAGGTTGATGTTGCCCGCGTTGCCGTTGACACTGCCGTTCAAACTAATGGCATTGCCCGCGCCAGAGGTGCTGAGGTTGATGCCCGAACCCGCCACGGAACCGGTGGTGATTGCCAGATTGCCGCCAGCCACGAGGAGGGAAGCCACACCGTTGTTGCCGGTGCTCACCGCGCCGGTGACATGCAAGCCGGTG
>CAIZPP010000169.1 GCA_903934875.1 uncultured Methylococcaceae bacterium | reverse complement strand
GCGTAACATCATTTAATAAAGAAAAATAATAAAGGACACGAAATCAAACCGTCCTGTATGCGAATTGCTTTGCAAAATGATATAGCTCAACAAGTAACTATTTGATGTTGAAAACGCTGTATCAGTTTTTCATTTGTTTAAACAAGCGCCAGGCCATCATACCCAGCAAGGCCACGCCAAACAGCAATACAGCCCATAAAACCAGTGTGCGGTTTTGCGCCGCTGCCCGCGCCATATTGGCTGCGTTGTCAATTTCCGTCACTGCCTGGCGGATTTGCAAAGCTCCGGCTTGGGCCTGTTCGAGTTGCAATAACTCTTGCACGGAAAACCCCGGAGCGACTTGGGACAGGTCTACAGCGCTTGGTTTCACCTTGTCACGTCCAAACGCCAAGGTATAGGGCGGCGGGCCGCTGGCCAGAAAAACCAAGGTGGCGGGTTGCCATAGCAAGCTAAGTTCAGGTCTGCTGGTAGTCGGGGATTGAGGGTGTATGACCCACTCCGCGTAATGCGTAGTCGGCACGGACAATTCGGCAGAACGGCGCGGCTGGCCCGCTTGGGTAATCTGGTAAAAAACGGCACGGGTGAGCGCTTGGAATACCCACTCATTTGGTTTGCCTATTTGTAGACTCGGACGCTCGCGGTAAGTTCCCACTTGTGCTGGCAACACCACATTGGGTTCGGTGAAGCGCAGGTCGATTTTTTCCACCGGAATGGCGATACCCGCCGGGTACATTAGGTCCCCCGCTTGTTTCCCCGCGACCGGCTGTAGCACTAGTTTTTCCAGGTTGGGCTGTGCGGCGGTTTGTTCTATGCTTTCCGCCGTGATTTCCGCAAAACGCAGGGGTTCGCCGCCGCGCCAACTGAGCCGGGCATAGCGGAAGGAACGCGGTTCGAATTCCAAGCGGTCATTCGCCAGGGTTTCCGCAGTCTGCGTGTCCACCAGCCAAGCCAGCTCGGCGGCTGCTATCATTTCCCATTGCTTGAGGTCGTCGCTGACCTCCAGCCAGACTTGCGCCGAATAAGAGGTCTTGCCGGGTGGCAAGACAAACCGCAGGGCGCTGATTAGCGGCTTGGCGTTCAGGTTTCCTGCTTGTCCGCGCTGCCCTAAATCGAGCACCAACCCGGCCAAAACCGGTTCAGCCACAGCAAGCCCGGTCTGTGGTTTGTTCTTACCGGATTTGGTTTTGACGGAAAGCAAGGTGCCGTCGGCACTGGTCTTGATATCCAAGTCTAGCGCATCGGCGGATTGCAGCGACTGCCCGCTTGCATTCACGGGAAATTGCTTGACCGGCCATGATTGCTGTTGGCTGCGGCTTTGCGGCTTGGGCATGTAGAGGGCAAACGGCGGCTTGCCGCCCGCCGCGTCGAACACGCGCAGATCATCGAGTCCAGCCGAGCGGGCATTGAGATAGACGGCTTGCGGCAAGCGGAAACCGACCACACCTTGCTTGCCAGTCACGGCCAGCGTCAAAGCATGGGAATAGTCCGCCGGGAGGTCGGAGGGCGGTGTATTGGCTTCTTGCGCAAATGCGGCGGTGCTTACTGCACCAGGAAGGCATAGTGCAAACAGGCCGAAGATCAATGGCAGCAGGGTGCTTAAGTTTTTCATCATCAGTCATTTTTAGAGTGATTCGGAAACGGAGCAAGATAACCTATCGCCAACATTAGCAAACCAACGCCAAGAAACGAAACGACTCTTGCCAATCCACCGATATTGGACAAATCGACCAGAAAAAGCTTGGCGACGACTATCCCCAATAAGATGGCACCTAACATCCATACCCTGTGCCAAACCCGTTGCGCGGCCAAGCGCATCAAGACTAAAGCCGTGCCGCTCCACACCAGGGCCAGCAAGGTCTGGACGAACTGGGAGTCGAACATTGGCCCGAATTGATAAGAGATGTCCATAAAAACCGCCACGCTACGCAATAGTATCAGGTTAAACCAAGCATAAGCGGCCAGTGCGGCAACCCAAGGCAACGCGGCGAACCATACTGCTTGCTCTTCCACGGCGGTTTCCTGCCGCAGCAATCGGAAAGCCTCAACCCCCAACAACAGGGAAAACCCGGTAGTGATGTCCAATGGGTTCAATACCGGCACATAAGGCAAGGGTGCCATCTGTCCGTTTTGCGTCAGGTTCCACACCAGCACGAGGAAAATAGACCACGCAGCGCCGAGTGGAATCAACACGCGCCGGTACCAGCCAGCCAGCGGATAGACCGGCCAGCCCCCGCTTCGAGTCTGCCGGATGACCCAGACAATCGCCAGCATCATCATCCAAGCCGGCAGATAACGCGCCCAACTGCCCGACGTGAACCAGCCGCCCTCGGCCAACAATTGCTCTTGTTCGAGTGTGCCGGAACCCAGCCAGTCCGCAAGCAAGCGGTGCCCCACTGGCCATATCATCAACCAGGGGCCGGTTGTGCGCAAGGTGTGCAAGCCACGCTGCCAGAAAGTCGCAACAATCCAGCCTTGCATTCGCCAATAGGCCATCAAGCATTCACCCGCACCCCACAAAAACCCATAGGCCAGCCAGGTTTCCCGGTACGGCAGTCGTTCGATGATCGTCAAACACCAAAGTATTGCCAATGTGGAAACCCCTAAGCCAAGCCAGGCCGGAACCCCGGACCAGCGCAAGGCGGGCCAACGCAAACGCCCTGCCAACAGTGCAAGGACTAGGGAAGACAGTGCCAGACTCAGCCCATAAGCGCACCAGAACAAGCCGTATCCCCGGTAGGGTTCAATGTCCAGCAACAGCCGGTACAGGCTTTGCAGCCAGTCCGCCCATGCGTGCAGCACAAAGCCAAACCACCAAAAACCCGCCCATAGCAATAGCCGCTTGGACAACTGGGACAATTCCAATTCATCTTGCCGGTGGAAGAACCAAGCGCTGAAAAATGCACCCAAGCCGATCAACAAGGCACCCAAGAAAGGGCCGGAAAACAGGTTACGGCTGGTTTCAGCGGGATAGGTAAAGCTGAGTCCGACTAGGCATAGAAACACCAGCCCTGCCAGAATTTGAGCAAACAGGGCGAAGCCTCTGGCAATCTGCCATTGCATGCGCCAGGCAATCACACTCAAGATGACAGCCACCAAAAGCCCGCTGCTAGCCAACAAATTGGCTTGCAGTGCGCCCGCGGTGCGCAACGCGATTTCCGTCCAAGCCCCGGCCAACATCCAAATTGCCGCAAATGCAAGAAACAAGGTGGCAAACCGGGCAAAGTCCACCGGGTGTTTTGCGCCGGATTGCTTCCTGAAATTAATTGCCATCAAAAACGCCGTGCCTGCCAATAGCAAAAAACCCAGCCAGAGGTTCGATTGCAGGGCGCTGGCCGGATCAAGCCCGGCGATAGTGCCGAGAAACGACAGCCAGGCGCCGAACTGCACCAGCAAGCCGAAAACCCAAGCCAAGGTTTGGCGTTGCCGCAAGCCCACCCAAACCATGCCGGCCCCTTCCAAGGCCCAGGCGGCGGAGGTCCAACGCCCGTCGAGTGCGAACGGAATGGTCAAGGTGCCGAATACCAGCCCTAAGGCCAGAAACGATTCGGCCAATAATTTGAGCGTCGTGCCGCGCCGTTGCCACAGCAGCACCGCACTGGCGAGGTAGAACAAACCCAGCCCCAAGGCCGAATATGCCAAGCCAAAAGGAATGGCTTTGACCAAACCATATTGCAGCCCAAATGCCACCAGCGGGGTACCGAAGACTAAAGTCCCATCGACATAGTGTTTGAGATGGGGTGCCTGCCGCGCGGCATACAACAAGGTAAGCAATACATAAAAAACAAAAAACAGAAGCAGAAATAACTGGGTGGACAGATAATGCTCAGGGGTATAACGCAACACCCCCCAAGCCGTGCCTATGATAAACGTGAAGGCAAAACCGACCAGATTCAGCAAACGCCAGGAACGGTATAGCGCAATGGCTAAAATGCCGGCATTCAACATCGCATAATAGGAGAACAGGCTGATGGGGCTGCTACCGCCAGTGGCGGTCAGAATCGGGGCCGCAAAGCCGCCGGCTATGCCGAACACAGCCAGCCACACCGCGTCTTGCAATACCGCCAGCAAACAGGTGAAGGCCGTCAACACCAATAATAGCGCAAAGGCCACGCCGCCCGGAAACAAACCGTACAGTTTATAAGCACCGAAGCTCACCAGCATTAGAATAGCAATGGCTGCACCTTGCACCGGCAAGCTGATCGCCGGGCGGCTCTCACGTATGCGCCAGCCCCAAAGCAATAGGGCGATGTCGGCCAGCACGATGCCCACCAGACGGTATTCAATCGGAATGCTGACCCGTGCCGCGGCATATTTCAACAAAAAGCTGACACCCAAGAACAGGATCAACAAGCCCACTTTGGCGACGAGATTGCCGCCGAACAGCCAAGCCTTGATTTTGCCGACCCACTCCGGGATGGGCTTGTACGGGGATTTCAACTCCTCCGCTTCGGCAAGCCAGGCATCAAGCCGCGTATTTTTCCGGGGTAAGGGTTCGGTCTCTGGCGCATTAGCCGTTATAATGGCCGGGTAGGGTTGTTCAGGCGGGCTGTTAGAAACGGCTGGTGTTAAATCAGAGGCTGCGCTGCCATTTGATCGCCCCCCTCCCAGCCCCTCGCCGTTGGGGGGCAATGCTGTTGAATTAAGGCTTTGTCGTAGGCCGGAATAAGGTCGCGAAGCGACCGTTTCCGGCATTTCGCCGTCCAGTTTGCCGGAAACACCCGCTTGCGCGGGTTTATTCCGGCCTACTTCATTCGCAAATTCAACAGCATTACCCATAGGCGATGGGGTAGCGCGAGGGCGGTCTAATTCATCCGTTAGTTTTTGGCTCAGGCGGGCCAGCATCTCCTTCAGTTCGCCCGCCGTTTGCTCCAGTGCTGTCACTCTGTTACGCGCATCCAGCGCCAACACCAAGGCGATGATAGGGCAGAATAGCAGAAACAGGCCGATAGCCAGTCCAGCCAAGTTTAATATCACGTCCATAACAGCCTCCGGATTACAGCATTTTCATTTTTAAATATACCTAATAAAGGATATTAGACATTATCTTAAACCTAGCTTGCATCTGCTCCACTGCTGAATCAAAGGGCGGTTTCTGATAGAGTCTATTCAGCTAACGTTTCAATTTACTGAATATCTTGCCCTTTCATTCCAGCTATCAAGTAACTCTTTGATGTTGAAAATGCTGTACAACACAAGGGACGGATAAATAAGCACACCATTACGGGTGCGATTAAAAATGATGCGGGAGTGCAAGGCCTGCCTTGCGTAAGCATCTAAAGGCAAGGCAGGCCTTGCACTCCCAATGTAAATTCAACGACCACAGGACTCGTCTGCATCACTTTTAATCGCACCCCACCATTACAGGAAACCCAGCATGAATTATATTTTCCTCACCATTGCCATCATCGCTGAAGTGATCGCCACCAGCCTGTTGAAAACCACGGCGGAGTTTACCCGGTTGTGGCCCAGCCTTGGGGTCGCGGCCGGTTATGCCATTGCGTTTTACTTTTTGACGCTGGTGCTGCGCAGCATTCCGGTCGGCGTCGCCTATGCAATCTGGTCGGGCTTGGGCATTGTGCTGGTGTCGCTGGCCGGGGCGGTGTTGTACCGGCAGACACCCGACCTGCCGGCACTGCTAGGCATGGGGCTGATTATCCTCGGCGTCGTTGTGATCCAATTATTTTCAACCACCGTGCCTCATTGACACATGACCCTATGGATGCGGCGCAACGCTTAAGAAATGTGTCAGACAACTTCTCCATGTCCTTTCCTCGTTTGTCCATTAGTTTGTAAGAACGCTTAAAAGCATTGGATCGCTTTATGAACCGCATCTAGGTTTTAACTGATGTTACGCAACCGTGTAGGCTGTAGCCCGGATGGTGTGGAGTGCGGCGACTCGTCGCCGCCTTTTGCGTCCAGCGGCGACTCGTCGCCGCCTCTTGCGTCCAGCGGCGACGAGTCGCCGCACTACACAAGTTGCCATCCTCTAGCGATGACTGCGTAACATCAGGTTTTACGTTCGTTTAGCAAGCTTTCCAGATTATCGAACCCTTTGTAGCCCTTTTCTACATCGCTTGCCAAAAGAGTCTTGGCAGTCTGTTCGTTCGGGGCGTATTCGATGGGAAACGGGATTGATTTTGTCCGTGCAACGGTGGTTAGAAAAATCCGCATTCCCTTAGCCGGTGTCATGCCAAGTTCATGGAAAACTGCAAACGATTCACGCTTGGTCGCCTCGTCAAGACGAAGCTGGTAAGTCGTGGTGCGAGCCATAGTTAAAGGTTCCTGTAAGTAGAAAATTAGCGTAATGACAGTGTATCTGCAGGTGCTGCAAAGTCAAAAAAAATCGCCGGCTTCGCCGGTAACATAAAAGCAAAAGCTAACAGCAAAAAAGCAGAAAACAGCAAAAAGAAAACAGAAATCAGAAGACAGAATTCAGAAATCACCAGGGAGAACCCAATACCAACCGGAAGCCCAGATCGTAGTTCCGAATGACGGGATGGTACCTGAAGCGGACAGCACAGCGGACGTAGCCGGTGTTATTGAGCCAGGAACCGCCGCGAATTGTCCTTTCCTCCTGGTTTTGCAAAACAATATCCTGTAATGGCACGATATTTGCATATTCGTTCCAGCACCACTCCCAAACATTGCCTGCCATATCCAAAGGACGGTCTTCTGGCCAGTCTTGGGCATACAGCCCGACGGCGATAGTGCGATTGAGTTGGCTTTCATAGCTATTGCAGCGCCGCCCGTCCCAAGTCCCCCACGGGTATGCATTATCCGCATTGCCATTGCAAGCGGCTTGCTGCCATTCCCATTCGGTCGGCAGGCGCACCTCATTGCCTGCCCCGCGCTTTTCGCTTAGCCAACGACAATAAGCCACCGCCTCGACCCAATCCACATTCACTGCCGGGTGGTTGCCAAGGTCTGGAATTTGCCGGCCGGGGCCGTCGTAATAGCGTTTAGGCAAGCCCTTCCACCAGGCTTCGTTGTGATAACCGTCACAGGCTTCGACAAACAGCTTGTATTGCGCTTGGGTGACGGGGTATTTGGCGATTTGGAAAGCCGCCATCTCAAAGCTTCCGGCATCGTCTTCCAATTCCACCCGTCCGGCGGGCACCTCACACCAGACGATGTCGGGCAGTATGACGGCATTAAGCCCGACAGTTCCCTCCCCCTGCGGGGGAGGGTTAGGGTGGGGGCGAGTTAATTCGACCACAGGGTCTTCGGCAGTAGGGCTTAGTTCAACGCTTTTAACCCCCACACCGGGCCGGTCGTCGCCGAGCAAGGCCAGCCGCAGCCCAATCGTGGCGCGGGTTTCGTGGGCCGTGTCGGGTTTGCGGATCAGCCGCAGCATGTCTTCCTTGTGCACCGGGCCTAAGAAGTCTGTTTCCATGTCACTAATGCGGTCATAAGGCAAGGCGCGTAGCATGTCCCCGGCATCCAAAGCCAGTTGGTCGACCCAGCGGAAGGAATGCGGCCTCCCGCGCCGGTGCCATTCCGCCGCATCGCGTTGCAGGCGCTTGCGCAGCAGGAATTGGTCTTTGCGTTCAGCTATCCAGCCAGCCAGCAACGGCCAGTTGCGGAACAGGGCTTCGTGGGCGACTTCCAGGCTGGGTTCGTGTTGCTGCTTGGGATCAGTTTCGCAATCCGTCAGCAGCAGCCGCGCCGCGATAAAATCGAGGATCAGTTGTTGCGTAGCGGTAGGTGGCGATGTGCTTGTAGGGTGGCCCAAACCCCACAACGCCAGCGCGGCCCGCTTGCGGGTCGAAGCACCGCTGTGCTCGTCGATTTCCACCAATTCGCGGAACACCCCGCCCAATAGGGATGACATCGCCTCAGGCGAGGTGCTGCCGGTCGCCTTGAACACTGCGTCCGCCCGTTCGGCAATCGCCCCTTCGACACCCTTGAAGTCTTTGTAGGCATCCCAGGTCATCACCCTGTCTTGCCTGTGCTGAAACAGCAGTTCCAACGCAAACGCCATCAACGCCAAGTTGCCGGGCAGCAAGCCGGTATCCTTGACAATTTGCTCCGCCAGCCTGTCTTCAAACGACAGGCCGGCTTGCTCCGCCGGACCCAAGACCATTTCCCGCAAAGCATCCTCCTTTGGGGCTGCGAGCAGCAGCTTTCCGGCGTTAAACCAATCTGTCAGCCGTTCGCCGAAATCCACCGCGTCCATGCATTGGCCTAGAAACTCCGCCCGCATCGTCGCCACCACCCGCACTTTGCCGCTGGCCATCAGGCTGTCTAGCGCATCAATGAAGGGTTTGCGCAAAGCCGCTTCCACCAAGCTGAACAATTCCTCAAACTGGTCGACAAACAGCAGCAATTGCCAATCCGAAGTGGTTTTTGCAGCCAAATGGGGCTGGCCGGTATGAACACCCCAAACCGACTCGGTTTTTAAAACCGAGTCGGTTTGACTGATTTGCTCCAAACATTGCCGCAACGCCGCTCCGCCTTCTTGCAAAGCCTGCTCCACAGCAATGGCATTCTGGCTAAACTTGGCCGCCAAGGCAGCGGCTAACACCCGCATCGGGGCGTGAGCTTTGTTGGCGGGGGTGATCCTGACACTAGGCCAATGGGCGATGCCGCCTAGCTTCCATTCCTCCAATTTTGGCAGCAAGCCGGCCCAAACCAGCGAAGACTTGCCTGCCCCCGACGCGCCGATGACGATGACGAAGCGTTGTTCGGCCAGCAAGTCCTTCAATTGCGCCAGTTGTTTCCCGCGCCCGAAAAACACCTTGGCGTGTTTCTCGGTCATCGCCTGCAAACCGGGATAGGGCGAGCCGTCCTTAGCGGGGGCGATGTCCCATGCGGGCTTAGGCTTGGCCTCTGCCGCCAGCCGTTTGGCAGCGGCGCAGGCTTGCAAATCGGCCACGAATCGGCAGGCGGCGTCAGCCCAAGTAAACTCTTCGTCCAACAGCTTTTGGCGCAATTCCAAGGCGTTCTTTTTGGCTTTGCCAAGGTCGCCCGCCAGTTCCAGTAGTTTGGTTTTGACGGTTTCCTCGTCTGCCATATGGAAATTGATATCGCCGGTAGGGTCGTCTTTGCCCTTGATGTCAACCGGTTTTAGCAAGGCCAAGCCGGCATCGCCCAAGCGTTGTTTAATCAATTCATACAAGCCGCTCTTGCGGCTGGCAATCAACGGCACACCGGCGGCAATCGCCTCCCAGCCGGACAGGCCGAAACCCTCATGCCAAGACAGCATCATCGCCACACTGCTCTGGCACAACTCGTCGAACAAATCTTGCCGGTTCTCCGAAAACTCCAGCGCTAGCAGAGTGATGACCCGGTCTGCGCGGTCTTGGGCAAATTGATGCAGTGCCGCCTCCTCTGTACCGCCGGATTCGTCGATGCCGTACAGCAACATTTCCACATCATGCAAAACCGCAGGCATCAGCGGATCGGCATGGGCGGTGCGGCAGGCGGATGCCAGCGCGGCGACCGCCAGCCTGCCTTGCTTGATGCGGTCATCCGCCGGACCCAAACGGCCCAGAGTGACGGCGCGGAATACGCTAGGCTGATGTTGGCTTGGAATGGCTTCCTCGGTCAGGCCGGGAATGATTTGATGCGGGGTTTTGCCTGCTGCTGCGACAATATCCGCCAAGCGGTTTAGCAACAGCGGCCCAACCGCGAACACGCTATCGGCGGCCAGCAACACGGCTTTTTGCCGTTCATGCTTTTGCTTGGCCTTAGCCCCGATGCCGTCGCGGTAGCTGATGTAATCCCGAAAACTCATGTGTTGGATGACTGCCGAAATGCCCGTGTGGCAGATTTCCACAATGCGATTGGCGAGTTCGCCAGTATGGATATCGTGGCCTATCCAAGCGGTGTCGTCCCCCGGTTGCATACCGTGGTCACGCATTAGGCGCAAAACATCATCGGCGCGGGTGCTTTCAAAACGGTCATGATCCCGGCTTTTAATGACCTTCAATAGCCGGACACCGGCTGCGGCTGCGTCTTTGCTTTCATTCTCGCTAGCCTCCAACACCACACAGACAACCTTGCCCGGCCCGAGCAAACGCCCCAGCGCCTTGGCAAAATCCATATTGAAGGCATTGATGCCGCCGTGCCTCGGACCCCAAGCCGTGGCGAGTAAAATCAGTTCAGCCATTCCCACTCCGCGGTGCAATTCTCATTTAGGCTTGGTTAATCACTGATGTTACGCAGTCATCGCTAGAGGATGGCAACTTCTGGAGTGCGGCGACTCGTCGCCGCTGGACGCAAAAGGCGGCGACGAGTCGCCGCACTCCACAGCATCCGGGCTACAGCCTACTAGGTTGCGTAACATCAGTTAATCATGTGCGTGGCTATCTGCCCGAAGGCCAGCCGCAACCATTCGCGCAGTTCATCGTCAATACGGTTTCCCCGCCCAATCGTTGATAGGGCGTTTCGTTCGGTTGTGGTTCGGGGTTGCCGGTCATGTCTTTTTGGTTCAAGTGACTTTATCCGACACACACAACCTAAACCCCACCCCCACAAAACTCAAATCGCCTGCTCCCCGGTTTCCCCAGTCCTGATTCGAATCACTTGCTCCAAGGGAGCGATGAAAATCTTGCCGTCACCAATTTTGCCGGTGTTGGCGGCTTTGATGATGGCATCGACCGCTCTCTCCACCAGCGCGTCGGTAATGGCAATCTCCACTTTGACTTTTGGCAAAAAGTCCACTACATATTCCGCCCCGCGATAGAGTTCGGTATGGCCCTTCTGCCTGCCGAAGCCCTTGACCTCGGTGACGGTCACACCGCTGATGCCAATGTCCGACAACGCTTCGCGCACATCGTCGAGTTTAAAAGGTTTGATGATCGCTGTGATTAATTTCATTAATAATTCCTCCGGGTAAAGTTTAATGTTTATTGGCCCGATGCTCGATTATTTCATCCAGCACCGAGGGGTCGGCAAGTGTTGAAATATCGCCTAGGTTGCCGATTTCGTCGGCGGCCACTTTGCGCAGAATTCGGCGCATGATTTTGCCGGAACGAGTCTTGGGCAGTGAGGGCGCCCATTGGATTATATCCGGTGTCGCTATCGGACCGATCTCCTTACGGACCAAGTGTATCAAATCTTGCTTTAATTCTTCGCTGGTGTCCACACCCAGGTTCAAGGTGACATAGGCATAGATGCCTTGGCCCTTAAGATCATGCGGATAGCCCACCACAGCAGCCTCCGCGACGGCGGGGTGCAAAACCAAGGCGCTTTCTATTTCTGCCGTGCCCATGCGGTGCCCCGCCACATTCAGCACGTCGTCGACGCGGCCTGTGATCCAATAATAACCGTCGCTGTCCCGTCTTGCGCCATCGCCGGTGAAATATTTATTAGGGTAAAGGGAAAAATAGGTTTCCACAAAGCGTTGATGATTGCCATAAACAGTCCGCGCCTGCCCTGGCCAGGTAGTGGTGATGGCGAGCACCCCCTCGGCCTCCCCTTCCTTCTCCTCACCTTGTGCGTCGAGGATGGCCGGAACCACGCCAAAAAAGGGCAGCGTGGCCGAGCCCGGTTTGAGCCGGGTCGCTCCGGGCAGAGGCGTAATCAGGATGCCACCGGTTTCGGTCTGCCACCAAGTATCGACGACCGGGCAGCGGGCATTCCCCACGGTCTGGTAATACCATTCCCAAGCTTCCGGGTTGATGGGTTCGCCGACCGAGCCTAGTACGCGCAAGCTTTGGCGGCTGGTATTGCGCACCAGTTCGTCGCCCAAGCCCATCAACATGCGGATGGCGGTTGGCGCGGTGTAAAAGATATTGACCTGATACTTGTCGATGATTTTCCAAAACCGGTCGGCTGTAGGGTAAGTCGGGATGCCCTCAAACATCAAGGTGATGCTCCCGTTACATAAAGGCCCGTAAACGACATAAGAATGGCCTGTGACCCAGCCCACGTCGGCCGTGCACCAATACACATCGCCTTGATGGTAATCGAAGACATAGTGGTGGGTCATCGCCGCGTAGAGCAGATAACCCCCTGTGGTATGCAGAACCCCTTTGGGCTTTCCGGTTGAGCCTGAAGTATAAAGGATGAACAGCGGATCTTCCGCGTCCATGGGTTCGGCTGGGCATTCGTCCCCCGCGATGGCGGTCGCTTCGTGATACCAGACATCGCGCCCTTCTTCCCAAGAAATTTCGGCCCCGGTGTTTTTTACCACAAACAGGGTTTTCACATTCGGACAAAATGCCAGGGCTTCGTCCACATTGTCTTTGAGCGGAATCTTCTTGCCGCCGCGACGGCCTTCGTCGGCGGTGACGACATAGTGGCAATCACAGTCTAGGATGCGGTCTTTCAAAGCCTCTGCCGAAAAGCCGCCAAACACTATCGAATGGATGGCCCCAATGCGGGCGCAGGCCAGCATGGCGATTGCCGCCTCAGGGATGTTCGGCAAATAGATGCAAACGCGGTCCCCCTTGCCTGCGCCTTTGGCTTTCAATGCGTTGGCAAAGCGGCACACTAGGCGGTGCAGCTCCCGATAAGTGATTTGTTTGTCAATGTTTGGGTCATCGCTTTCCCAGGCAATGGCGGTTTGCCCTCCGCGCTGTTGCAGATGCCGGTCCAGGCAATTCAGGCTGACGTTCAGCTTGGCTCCCTTGAACCAGCGTATGTCTGCCGTGGTGAAATCGTACTCCCGTACTTTTTCCCAAGGCGCTATCCATTCCAAAAAGTGTTCCGCCTGCTGGCCCCAAAAAGTTTCCGGGTCGTTAACGGATAACTCATACAATTTGTGGTAATCCGCCTCGCCGATGTGGGCTGTGGCAGCGACTTCAGGTTTTATGGCGTAAATTTTTTCGCTGGACATAGGCTTAGTGGCTCTCCTTTATGTTGGCATGGCTTAAAGTGTTTATACGAATATCACATCAATCGACAGCCCGTCGCTTGCTGCCATTTTGCGCAGCAGTGTCATGGATTCGGTTTGCAGTTGCCGGACTCGCTCACGGCGCATACCCAAAGCTGCTGCAATCTCTGGCAGGCTGGCTTGGTCATAACCGTGCAAGCCATAGCGGCGACAGATGACCTCTCTTTGTGCCTCGGTCAGTTGTTCGAGCCAAGTGGCGATATGACTGGCCATCCCCTCTAGGTGCAAGAGGTCGGGCAGAGAGGTTTTTTGCTCGTCGGCAATGGATTCGGCAAAGCTCATCTCGCATTCCTTGCTCAGCGGCAACTCCATCGCCCCGCCCCGATCCCTAAGCTCCAACAGCTTCTCCACCTTGGCTAACGGCTTCTCCATATGCTTCGCCACCTCGACAGTTGTCGGTTCGCGGTCCATGTTGTTGGCAAGATGCCGGAAAGCCTTGAGGTATGCATTCATTTCCTTCAATACGTTAACCGGCAGCCGAATCGTTCGGCACTGATTCATTATTGCACGCTCAATGCTTTGCCGTATCCACCAAGTGGCATAAGTCGAGAACCGAAAACCCAGTTCCGGTTTGAACTTTTCCACTGCTCGAATCAAGCCAATATTGCCTTCCGCAATCATATCCATCAGAGGCAAACCCCGGTTGAGGTAGCGCCTAGCTAGGTTTAGCACCAGCCGCAAGTTGCTTTCAATCATCTTCCGGCGCGCAGCCTCGTCGCCTTGCCGCGCCAGACCCCCATAATATTTTTCTTCCTCTGCGGTGAGCAGATTCGTGCGGTAGGCTGCTTTCAAATACATCTGATAAATTTCCGTTGTATCGGACTGCTGGTCGTCAGCCTGTTTGGACTGGCTGCGCTTGAGTAACACAGGTTCTTCCAAGCAATCGAGAATCTCATCCGTGTCTATCCCATCATCTACCAATGCAACGATGAACGAGGCATTTTCTTCTTTTTCTTCTTCGCCAAAACTGCTGGGTTCTAGCTGTCTCAGTTCATTTTGTGAATTTCTTGTCATACCGCATCAATTACCAAGGAGGGTGTCACGGGCCTGATTGATTTTTACAGCAAGATAATCGGACCCCCCCCGGTCCGGATGCATTTTCTGCATCAGCCTGCGGTGGGCGCTGACGATAGCCTCCGTCGGCGCACCTTGGGGAAGTCCCAGGATATCATAAGCCTCCTGCCTACTCATGCGCCCGCCCGCAGGCGGCGGGGCATCTTGTGGCCCCACTGGCGAGCGTCGCAAGGCTTTAAGCAGCGCGGGCAGCAAAGCCAGCACGATAGGGGCAAGCCTAAGCATTGCCACCAGCATTGCGCCTATCAATGGCAACACCCAATTGGCCCGTGCGGCAAGCAGCAAAAAAGCCAGCAATCCGAGCAAAACCATGCCATTCCTCGCACTTGTCCTGCCTTGCGGGGACAAGCTTGGCAACCATTGGCGAATGCTGAATAGGACAATCAGCAACAGGATGCTTAACAGAATGAGTTGGATCACCGGTATTCAGGTAATTGGAAGTTGTCGGCCAGTTGGAAGCATTCTAACCTAATCAGGGAACTATTGTGACTTCGGACGAACTAACTCCTTTGATTCAAGCACGTTGGCTGTCCCATCCCGGATGGGCAATCCGCGAGGTTTCTTGAACTGCACACTGTAAGACAAATTTTGACCAGCCCCAACACCTACAGTTGCAATGTTTTGGGCCGGTCTTCAGTTGTCATTGTAAAAAAAAGCGCCGCAGATGTGTATTTTCCGGTTTGCTTATAATCGACAACGTGGTAACTTTCCCGTGCTGCTACAAGCCAGTTTTAAAACCCCGGTGTAGAGACAAATCCAAGAAGAGGTAGAATAAAAAATGTCCAGCGAAAATAACACAAATAGCGGCCTGGCCGGCGTTATTGCAAATTTGAAATCCAATCCCAAGGCATTGGTCATATTGGGCGGCGCAGTCGCGATTGTGCTATTCCTTATCATCAAGGGGGAAAGCACCGATGGCGTCACCGCGGCCAAAGTGTCGGTGGTCAGCATAGGCTCGAAGGTGTCTATCCAGAACCCAAACACTGACAAAGGCAACACCATTCTGTTAGCGGCCCCAGGCCCCGTTGGTTTGGCTGATAGCGACAATGACAAAGACGATATGATCGTCTGCAAGCAAGTGCTGTCAGGAACCACGGCGACCTTGGAGGAGGAAACCACGGTGAACTACATTCCCTTTGCGAAAGTCACCCTCAATGACGGTGAATGCTCGGGAAAAACCGGCTGGATGCCGAAGGTCAACTTGAAATAAAGTAGTCAGTGGCTAGTGCTTACAGCGTTTTCAACATCAATTGATTATTTGACGGAGTGTGGGATTGTGCAAGGCATTCTTACAAATCAATAGTTTAATTGAATGTTTGTCATTTTAATACGCTTTGAATGAACATGAAAACGCTGTAGTACCCAGCGCCGAAGCGGCGGTGGTTCCTTGTGCGGCCCATCGCCGTTCTTGATGGGGGCTAATCATGATGTAAGAGCAGTCCATGCTACAATTCTCATTTTAGCCAAGGTGTGGGAAATAGCCCGTCATTCCGGTCATGGATGCCGGAATCCAGCGTCCAAGGATGGCAAACTACGGGTTACGGCAAGCCTATCGGTTTGTGTATTTCGTGGGCCATGCTTTTTTATCCACGAGAAAACGAAAAAGGGTCTAATGCTAATTAAGCGGTCTGAGGTCACTGTCGATCTTGAACCCATGCAACAAATGACTCTAGGTCCATAAGCCATTTACGTTGCGGTTCTGAATAAGAATCATGGAGTCTGTGTGGCACTACCAGTTGCAGTTTATTAGCCTGCATTTCATTGGTTTGGTTAAGGCTAATAGCCGCTTGCAATGTTATAAGATGTTTTTTTTCGATGCGATTTGCCTCTGCCAACACTTGCCGCCAACGGTCTTTACATGATGCTTTTACGCCAAGCAAGGTTAGCTTTAGCGGATTAAAAGTAGGGTCGTGGTACTCTTTATGACCGGGGAACAGAAAATCTGGATTTGTTTTATTTTCTGTGATGGCATTTCTCGAATAGCGTAAGCCAAACTCAGTAAAAATATATTCCAAATGATTTTCAAGTGCATAACCGACGCGGGATTTACGCCGATTTAGGACGGATAAAGCAAACTGGGTGAATCCGTCCACATCACCAACAAATCCTTGAGCAAGCCGGTCCCCAATAAAATGTCGCTCAAAGGTGCGGAATAAGATTTCTTCCCGCTTTATTTTTATATTTTTGAAGCAAGTCGAAGCGATTTAATGAATTCTTCAATGTTTCGACCAAGCAAATCATTTGGAGTTTCTTCTGTCAATGCGAATAAGTGGAACTCATGCCAGCCATGATCAAGCTCCTCGTCATATCCATATTCTTTAAAATGTAAATCAGGTACATTTGCCTTGTAAGCGACAAAAGAGGCTTCTTGGATAAGCACATCTCCTGCCATTTTTGTGATATCATCGGTTGTGAGATTATTGGGATTGGCAAAGATAATTTCTCCCCGGTTTTTGAAGTTACCGTAATCCCGATAAAGATATTCAAAGCGCACGTTCATAATGGCTTCCTATTTCTCAAAAATATGTTCTCGATGGTAACTTAGAAATTCAGCAAAGGGGCTAAATTTCTTAGGCAGAAAAATGGATTTGCCGTCATAAGATAAAAGGGCGGAAATAAAAAACGGATCGTCATTATCGGCGCATTTTTTTGAAACCGTTATAGTCATATCGTCCGAAATCGTCAAAATGCCTATATCAAATGCTTTATCATGCAGCACAGACAAGCAAAGGCCATTGCTAGGATTAAGGCGATTTGTTTTATCAATACGCCAAGGCACAATGTGACTAGCCACCAACAGTTTCGGAATTGTTAGTCCAGTTATACAGCAACGATAGTCATAAGCACTCAATACCGAACGGCGGAAAAAATTCTGGCCAACACGAGTTGTGGTTTGAATTGTTTTATTGCTTCCCGTGTAATCAATAGTTTGATGTGATTCGATTGTGTCTTCTACGTCCATCGACAACTCAGGTATTTCAAAACTATTAACTGCTTGCTGCATTTCATTAGCAAAATGATCCCAGTCCGCTTGCATTTCTTCCCACATCGCTTTATCGGAAGCTGACACACCTTTCAAACCGCTACGCCCTGTTGATGTTATTGCAGGATCAAGGCTGGCAATGTTGACCAGTTTCATTGCTAATGCGGACGGTGTCCTGCCAATAATGCCTGCATATTTAATGATTGCCGGGTTTCTATAGTACATTTTACCAAAAGGCATTTGGCAATATAAATTAAATGCAATTAGCAGTTGATTGCGCGTCCAACCATTGTTAGCCGCCATTATTTTCAGTCTTCACGCTGGCTAAAACCATCGCCATAATACTAGGCAACATGGTTTGTGCAACTTCTATATTCATGAGTACAACCGCTGCACGGTGCTTTTCCGCATAAGCTTGTAGATAGGCCAACAATTGGGGGTAAGGTGTACTTTGGATTAACTGCTGTGGAGGATTCTTGCCCGTCTTAGTAAGGCGAGTGGTTGTGATTGACTCATAGTGCATCCTAGGTATGTTTTCGGACATTATGACCTATTTATTTCACATTGGACAGCGGATTGTTTTGCCTAGTTCCCAAGCTTGAGCATTGGGAGCAAACGGAAAAGGGCCGTAGGTGGGGTGAGGAACGAGCCACCGCCTTATGAAAAACTACTCCCTAATCACTCCAAAATTGGACAAAATGTAGAAGGATGGGCAAAGGCCCCCTAGGGCCGTGCCCATCCTTCTACCAATCAACTATTTTTAGAGTGATACGGGAGTAGTTGGTAATCTGCAAGGTTTCTATTCTAGGCGCATTTCGATTCAGCATCGTTTGGTTTATCGTGTGGTTGAAAAAGAAAAGGCAGTTCATGTTTTGCGAATGTGGACGCATTACGGGTGATTTTAGGACCGTAAAGGTTACATTACCCTAAGTAGGTGACCATATATTGCGGCCTGGCAGGACGTTAAGCCGTTCGTGGTGAGCTTGTCGAACCATGAACGGCTTAATCGTCCATCCTTCGACAAGCTCAGGATGAACGGTTAAGCCTTATTTCCTAATTGTTAAAACACTTATGAACCCTTTCTTATATCTCTCTCAAAACATCGACCGGGCTGGACCTGACCACCCTGCGGGTATGGACATAGCCCGAAACACCCACCGCCAAGGCACCCGCTAGAGGTGCCAGAACCCATATTTCCCAATGGAATCTTGGCTGAAGCTCGAACGCCCTGCTGAACAGCGCCCAGGCGATGGCTTCGGTGGTGGCGGCCGCCAACAGGCCCGACAGCAGGCCCAGCACGGCGAATTCCACACTCAAACTCCTGCGCAGCAGGCTGCGGCTCGCACCCATGGCACGGAGCAGGGCATCCTCCTTCAAGCGCTCGTCCAGCGTGGCCCTGACCGAGGCGAACAATACGGCGAAGCCCGCCGCCAGTGCGAAGACCAAGACGAAGTCTATGCTCAATGAAATTTCCTTCAGGATGGTTTGGAATTGCTTAAGCAATTGATCGACCTCCAACAAGGTGACGGCGGGAAAGCTTTTCACTAAATCGACCAATTCCCCTCTGTTGTCTTGCGGACAATAAAAACTGGTCAGCCACCGTGCGGGAAAACCGCTTAGGGTGCCTGGTGAAAAAATCATGTAGAAGTTGGGCCGCATGGTGTCCCAGCGCACCGAGCGCAGGCTGCTGACCACCGCCTGGCGCTGCTGTCCGTCAATGGAAAAGCCCAGCTTGTCGCCAAGCCGGATGTGCAGGCTTTCCGCCAATTTTGCCTCCACCGAAACCAGCCCCAGCGGGGGATTCCCCCCCCACCACTCCCCGTCGCTGAGCGGGTTGTCGGCTGGCGGCAGTGCGCTCCAGGTCAGGCTCAACTCGCGGTTGGCCGCACCCTCGCCTTGCGAGTCCTTGTGGGCAAGGGAATGCACATCCACGCCGTTCACTGCGGTGAAACGTCCCCGTACAATGGGGTAAAAATCGCTGGCGATGATGCTGTGCTGGGCGAGAAAAGCCTTGAAGGCGGGCAAGTCCCCCTCGAACAGATTCAGCGCAAAGTAATTGGGCGCGTTGGCAGGCAATTGCCGCTGCCATTCTTGGATCAATTCGGTACGCGCCAACAGGCTGACCAACATGGCGGTGGCCGTCAAACCGAAGGCCAGAATTTGCGTCATGCCCAGTCGCGGGCGGCGGGTCAGGTTTTGCAAGCCAAACCGCCAAGACAGGCCGAGGTAAGGGATTAAACGGCGCGATGCCGTCAGCAGGGCCAGCACACATGAACCGGCTAGCCCTAAGGTAGCCAGCGCAACACCGAACACAATGGCGGTCATGCGCCCGTCACCCGTGTAACGCCAGACCAGCAGCCCTAAAGTAGCCAGTGCCAGCCCGTAAACCGTCCAGGCACTGGAAGGCATGGGGGCAAGGTCGCGGCGCAGCACCCGCAACGGGGGAAGTCGCTTTAAACTCAGCACCGGCGGCAGGGCAAAGCCGACCAGCACAAACAAGCCTGCCGCCACGCCGAACAGCGGCGCATACCAAGCGGGAGGGACCAACGCCTGGGGCAAAATGCCTTTCAGCCACCAAGCCACACCCTCCTGGGCCAGAAAACCCAACGCGCAACCGGCAAGGCTCCCGGCCATGCCGATGAGCAGATATTGCGCCAAGTGGATCAGCAGCACGTCGCGCCCCTTGGCCCCCATGCATTTCAACAGGGCGGTAAGGTCATAATGCCGCTCCGCATAGCGTCTGGCGCTCATGGCGATGGCAACACCGGCGATCAACACGATAACGATGCTACTTAAGCCCAGATAGCGTTCCGCCCGTGATAGCGCATTGCCCAATTCTGGCCGGTCTTCATGGATATCCACCAATTTTTGGCCGGGATGCAATAAGGGCTTCAGCCATTGCTTGAATTCCAAGATTTTTGCCACATCGCCGGCGAACAGCGCATAGTAATGGGCGTTGCTGCCCGGACGGATGACCCCGGTTGCGTCCAAGTCCGCCAAATTGAATAGGATGCGCGGCGCTAGGCTGTACAAATCCCCGCGTCGGTCAGGCTCGTGGGTGATGATGCGGGCCAGCTTCAGGGGCTTTTCACCCAAGGTGACGGAATCGCCCAGCGAGAGTTTGAGGGTGTTCAGCACCCGGCTGTCCACCCAAGCCGTACCCGCTGCGGGGGCTTCCGTGGCCGGGGTTTCGGCGGCGACATCCGTCTGTGTCGTCCGCACCGCCCCGCGTAAGGGATAGGCAATGCTGACCGCCTTCGCACCCGTCAACAGTAATTCGCCGTTCTCCACCAGCACACTAGGGAATTCGACCGTACGCGCAGTCGCAAGCCCCATCTCCTCTGCCTTGCGGAACCATTCCTGCGCATAAGCCTCATGTGAACTCACCACCAGATCGGCGGCCAAAAATTCCGCCGCCTGGGTTTCCATCGTGCGCGTCAAGCGGTGGCCGAACAGGCTGACCGCCGTGGAAGCGGCAACCGCAATAATCAACGCCGCCCCCAATATGTTCAATTCCCCGCTGCGCCAATCGCGGCGGACCAGTTTGAAGGCAAGAGCCAAGTTGATGGGCAAGCGCATACTATAAAACCCGGTCGCCCACAAACGGGTTGCTTTTCCGCTCCACGCCAAAGGTGGAGCGCGGGCCGTGGCCGGGTATGAAGACGGTGTCATTGCCCAAGGGCCACAAGCGATTGCGGATGGAAGCCAGCAACTGGCTGTGGTTGCCGCCCGGCAAGTCGGTGCGTCCAATCGAACCTCTAAACAGCACGTCGCCCACCAAGGCCAGCCCCTCGCCGCGATGGAAAAACACCACATGGCCTTTGGTGTGGCCGGGGCAATGCAAAACCTCCAGCGTTTGCTTGCCGAAGCTGACGGTGTCGCCTTGTTGCAGCCAACGGTCCGGGGTGAACCCCTGGACCGGCGGAAAGCCGAACATGACACACTGCTGCGGCAGTTGCGCGATTAAGCCGCTTTCGTCGATCTGCGGCCCTTCAATCGGAATGCCAAACCGGGAGGCCAGTTCCGCAGTCGCTCCGACATGGTCCAAGTGGCCGTGGGTCAGCAAAATTTTCACCAATTTGATGCCGTGCTTTTCCACTGCCTTGAGAATCAGTTCGACATCTCCACCGGGATCGACCACCGCCCCCTCCATAGTTTGCTCGCACCATAGCAGGGTGCAGTTTTGTTGAAAATCAGTGACTGGAATCGTTAAGGTTTGCATGTGCTCTATCTGGTTGTTGCGGAATAGGTGAGATACTTTCAGAACTGATGTTACGCACAGGCCCCTGTGCTGTTATCTGCAAAGGATTGCCGATGTGCGAAGATTCGTTTTGGAGTGTCAAGGCTTGCCTTGACAGGCAAAGCGAGCTTTGCCACTCCAATGCGTAACATCGGTTACAGAATGCCAGTGCCGGGGCCAAGCTGCAAGTCTTAATGGAGTGCGGCGACTCGTCGCCGCGTCAGCAACTCTCATTTTGAACCAAAACGATGGTTGTGGCTCCGTCATTCCGGCAGGGATTGCCGGAATCTAGGTTCCAGGGATGGGCAACCCTGCCAGTCCATGTGTAAGCGTTCACCCCCTCGCCCTGCGGGAGAGGGGCTGGGGGTGAGGGCATCTGTAATACAATGATTTTGTAAGCCCTCACCCTAACCCTCTCCCGGAGGGAGAGGGGACTTGTGTGCATACGTTAGCCTTTCCACAGTGGCTTAATTTGAAGTGTCTGGCAGCACCAAAATGCATCATGCGCCTGCCTTAGCATGGGATTGAGTACCATAACACAGTTTTTGTGCCAAAAAATATTATAGACCCCGATTTGGGTAATATTACCAAAACCCTCAAAAACAGCCATTCCCATAAAATAACGGTTGCATTTCCAGATGTGAAGTAGGTAATATTAAACCTAAAGGCAGGCTTAGTTTGCGAGCAGTTGAGCTACTGGTTTGATCGTGGTGGCTCGGGGTTTCCCGCTTGGGAGTCTAGGGTTTAACGGATTAGATTTCAGTACTGACGAGAAAGAAAACGTCAGATTTATTGGTTTTTATGTATTGGCTTTGTTTCTAAGGCCGAATACAAAGTTGGGCCATCTGTTACATGTTTTTTTATAGGCTATAAAAATGAAAACACAAATGAAGATTTTTTTAGCATTATTCTTGGCTTCGCTAACATATTCCTCTCATGCTGATGTTGGTCTCACATAACAAGACATAGAACTGGTTAAAAGTGCTTGTCTAGCAGGGAGTAGTTTCGAGTTTACAATTGAAGCTGATGTAAAACTCGCACGAGCTTATAAAACCGCAAAGAACGTTACTAATGATAGAGATGCTTTAAAAAGTCAGCAAAATGCTTGGCGCATATATGAAAGGGATGAATGCTATGATATTAAGTGCATGCTTATTGCGTATCAAAATCGTATTAAAGAACTTGAGCAATTATAAGTGCCGTAGGATGCGCTGAGGAACGAAGCGCATCGTTCGCATTTTTAGATTGATGCGCCTCCTTCGTTGGCACATCCTATGGACCGCCATGTCAGAAAAAAATTTAGCGAGTATATTATTATGAGTGATTTTTGGAAAGGTTTTTTCTTAATAATTATAACACTTGCTGTTGTTGTTACTTATTCTGAATATAAAGAACAAAAACAAATACATAAAATTTCAGCAGTAACTATAAAAGAACAGCTTCCTGTAACCACACCTGAAAAGCAAAAGGAAGTAAAAAAAGTTGTTCAATTTCTTATGGATAAAGATGCTGTAAATATTCAAGAAAAAGATATTAAATTATTGCAAAGTCAAACAACATCAAAATTAAATCAATTAAAAATAAAGGCAATATCTAATTCTGAAAATGCAATAGACCATAAAGTTGATGAAATTTTTGTTGAAACAAGCAAAAATATAAAAAATTATGCAGATTGGTATTATTCATTATCTGGAGATTATGCGAGAACTTATAAATCGTTAAAGGGTGATGTAAATGAGTTTCTATTAAATAAAATGCAAGAAATAGTTTATCAGCCAACCGCCTTTGATGTTAAATTAAATTCTCTTCAGCAGGAGCTTAATCAAGTAACAAGTGATGAAATTCAGCAAGCAAAAGCTGAAATGGCTCAAAATATAGGTGAGTTTATCACAAAGTATAAAATTCAAGATGACGAAAATATACAAATCAATTCATCAATTAACCTAAGTGAATCATTTAAAAAATCATTTTCAATTCCAACTGCCACTATCGCGCAACGTGCAATGGTAAAGTTTTCAGGATTGGCATTAGGTACATTTGCAGTTAAAGTGTTAACAACAAAGTTACTTGCTAAAAAAACTTTTCAAGTTGCAGCAGCATCTTTCGCTAAGTTAATAGTAAAAAAAACAGGAAGTGTTTTGGGTTCATCTGCAATAGGCACTGGGGTGTGTGCAGCAGCTGGACCTGCTGCCTTACTTTGTGGCGCTACAGCTGGTTTAGCTACATGGGTTGCAGTTGATAAGGCAGGTATTAAGATTGATGAACATTTGCATCGGAAAAAGTTTGAAATGGAAATTCAACAAGCATTGAATGAACAAAATGACGAAATAAAAAATAAGCTGAAAAGTATTTATGGTGATATATTAAATCAAAGTTTTACTGACATAAACAATCAAATATCTAATTCAGTTGAACCAGGGCCGTAGGGCGGAACCGGGTTACGCAGAGTGTTAGGCGATAAAAATCAACGCGATGAGGCGCAATAGCGGTACTCCGCATATTGCGCCGGATGTGGAAAAATTGAAAAGCTTTGGGATGGGTGGTCGGCGAAGTGTCGTCCCTACCCGGCGCTCAAGGGAGCGTGGGGTTACGCTTTGACCTTGTTTCCCCTAGACCGCCCGCCCGCCCGCACCCCTTAGCTAGGGTGTCAGGTTTCTTTGTTAAGAAAAACGCTGTACATAAATGCTAATGCGGTACTCCTTGCGATGTTGTGGCACATAGACCGTTGTTTGTCGAGCAACAAAATGACTTTATCAGGATTACGGCTTACGCCTGTTGCACCTTACCGCGTTGAGGGAAGTCCATAAGTGCATTATTATTTGCGTTTAAATCATTAGACTCTATCAGAAACCGCCCTTTGGTTTAGCAGTGGCACGGATGTTAGCTAGGTTTATGATAATGTCTATTAGTTGGCATACATTTCTATATAATGGGTATGTGAAGCATGAGTAAATCTGGCATTGGTCATCGTTTAGCCCAGCGCGGTTAGAGGGGTGAACCCGCTTGTGGAGTGCGGCGACTTGTCGCT
>CAIZPP010000168.1 GCA_903934875.1 uncultured Methylococcaceae bacterium | reverse complement strand
GTCCTTGATGCCAACAGCCTGGATGAGGTTTGGGGGCATTAGGTGATTTCCACTGATGAATCCACCTAGAATCGTCCACGAAAACACGAAAGGTACGAACGTAAGGGTAATCCTACAAAATAATAAGCCTTTGCCGACATTACTCTGCGTTGAACTTGTGGCATGATTCGGCCATTGCCATTCTATTGCTGTTAAGGTGTGCAGCGAGGCAAGTAATATCTTTTGCAAGATGATTGGTATTACAGCGTTTTTTCTTAACCAAGAAAAAGAATAATGGACAGTCAATCAAACCATCCTGTGTGTGAACTGCTTTGCAAAATAATATAACCTAATAAGTAACTATTTGATATTAAAAACTCTGTATGTCATCATTGCCTAAACATCGGTATTCCGCAGAAGAGTATCTCGCCATCGACCACGAAGCGGATTACAAAAAAGAATATGTGGTCGGCGAGATTTTTGCAATGGGGGGTGCTTCGCCTAAGCATGTCTTAATTGCGGGCAATACTGCTGGCGAGTTGCGTAATCGGTTGCGGGATACAAACTGCCAGGTGTATTCGGCGGATTTGCGCATCCAGGCTGACGCGGACAAGGTTTACTATTATCCTGATGTGGTCGTGGTATGTGGTCGGCCCGAGTATAGGGACAGTCGGCGCGATACCGTGACTAATCCGCTGGTGATTGTCGAGGTGTTATCCCCGGCTACCCGGAATTATGACCGTGGTGACAAGTTTGCCCATTACCGGCGGCTGGATTCGTTGCGCGAATATATTCTGATTGACCAAGAAGCCTGCCATGTCGAACATTTTGTCCGCAAAGAGGGTATCTGGGAGTTTTCGGAGATTGATGATTTCCAGAAGTGCCTGGTGATTCCCACGCTGGACATCACCATTGAGCTGACGGAAATTTATGCCAAGCTGGAGTTTCTGGATGATGGACAGGGCTAGCCAATGAAATGGCGGGTGTCTAAAATCAATGCCATAGCATCAGCCAATACCTTCGCCAAGCGGGTGCTTGGCGCTCCCAATGGGAACGCCAAGCACTAGCTTGGCCCTATGATCGGCGGTTCTGTGCCAAAATTGGAGGTCTCTCATGATATTGGCGAAGGTATTGATCCGCCAGACATGCTAATATAGCTGACCTGTGGCCGTTTGCGAGGCCACCATTGACGAGGGTAAAGACCATGACACTTTTTCTAATTACATTTGCCGTTATCGCCGTCGTGATTGCCATCATGTCGGTCGGGGTCATTTTTGGTCGTCACGCCATCAAGGGCAGTTGCGGTGGCCCCGGTGCCGCCGACTGCGTCTGTACGGAAAAGTGCGAGAAACGTAAAAACTTTGAAGCCGCGCAGAGTCTAAAATAATAACAAAGGCCAGCGCCGGCCATAACACTAAACACTTAAGGAGTGTGCCATGCTTGCAAATCTATCTGTCGGTGAATTCATGACGGACAAGCCGGTTTATTTCAAGCCGAATACTAACGTCATGGATGCGATACACAAACTATTGGAAATCAAGTCGACTGGTGCGCCGGTATTGGACGATTCCGGCAAGCTCGTCGGGGCATTCTCCGAATTGGACTGCCTGCGCATCACCGTCCACTCTGCTTACCATGAAGACATGGGTGGCAAGGTGTCGGAGTTTATGACCAAGGAAGTGACCTCGGTCAACAAGGAGACCAGCATACTTGAAGTGGCCGAAATGTTCACCAAATCGCCCTTGCGCCATTTCCCTGTCCTAGAAAATGGCAAGCTGGTCGGTGTCATCAGCCGTGTGGATGTGCTGAAGGCTCTGCTTTCCGTCAAGTAAGCTAATATACGCATGTGGCCAAATGTAGGCAGGAATAAGCGTAACCATTCACTGCTGTCCCGCCCGCTGAAATCGCGGCCAAGATAGCCGCGTTCTCTGGGAAAAGGCGGGGGGAGTGAACGGTTACAAATAAGCCTGTCTTGAGCAGAAGTCGAAAGGCAGGCCCCGAGGGGCGTTTCCAGCGAGGTAATGATAGCGCCCTTGCCGGAAACGCGCGTAAACTGGCTTCTACCTGCATTCTACGGTGCTGTGGCAAGCATGTACAGCGTTTTCATCTTTAACATAAAACTGGAATATGACATTCAGTTATCCCTGCAATATTAAGCGTATATCCTGCACCACCCACTAGCTATCAAGTAACTATCCGATGTTGAAAACGCTGTGACTGCAACCACATTGTATTGGCATGATTACGAAACGTTTGGTGTAGACCCGCGCCGCGACGCGCCGGTGCAGTTCGCCGGGCTGAGGACCGATGAGGAACTGAACCCACGCGGCCAACCGCTAGTGATTTATTGCCATCCGCCGAGGGACCGCT
Organism: uncultured Methylococcaceae bacterium; assembly: GCA_903934875.1. Lineage (GTDB taxonomy): Bacteria > Pseudomonadota > Gammaproteobacteria > Methylococcales > Methylococcaceae > Methylumidiphilus. Next base: position 1,573 of record CAIZPP010000168.1, on the reverse strand, counting down.
TGCCGTGGCCCGAGGCTTGTCTGGTAACCGGGATCACGCCGCAGCAGGCATGGACACTAGGCGTGTGCGAAGCGGAATTCATCGCCGCCATCCATGCCGAATTGTCCAAACCCGGCACCTGTGGCCTGGGTTACAACACGGTCCGCTTTGATGACGAGGTGACCCGCAACAGTCTGTACCGCAACTTCTACGATCCTTACGAACGCGAATGGCGCAACGGCAATTCGCGTTGGGATATCATCGACATGGTGCGCCTCACAGCGGCACTACGGCCCGAGGGCATAGCATGGCCGCTGGGGCTGGATGGACGCCCCAGTTTCAGGCTGGAACTGCTAACCCAAGCCAATGGCATCAGCCACAGCGGCGCACATGACGCGCTGGCTGATGTCAAGGCGACGATAGCACTGGCGCGGCTAGTCAAACAACGCCAACCCAAGCTGTATGACTATGTCTGGCGCAACCGGGGCAAGCACGAAGCCGCCGCGCTGTTGAAATTTGGCAGTTTTGAGCCAGTGTTGCATGTCTCGGAGAAATATCCCTCCGAACGCGGCTGCATCGCCATGGTGGTGGCTTTGGCCCGCCATCCGACCAATCAGAACGAAATCGTGGTTTACGACTTGAATGTCGACACGAGTCCTTTGCTGGAATTGGGGGCGGAAGAAATTCGCACCCGGCTGTTCACCCGCACCGCCGATTTGCCGGAAGGCGTGGAGCGGATTCCGCTGAAGACGGTGCATTTGAACAAGTGCCCGATTCTGGTGCCGGTTAAAACCATGCGTCCGGCGGATGCCGAACGCTTGGGCATCGACACTGCGCGTTGCCAGTCCAATCTGGAACGGCTTAAAAACGCAACAGGCCTGCCCGCCAAATTGGAGCAAGTGTTTACCCGTCCGCAGTCCGACAATCCAGAAACAGACCCTGATTTGATGATTTACAGCGGCGGCTTCTTCAGCCATTTGGACAAAAACAAGCTGTCCCGCTTACGGGAATTGAAGCCGGAACAATTGGCGTTGACCCACCCGGTTTTCGACGACCGCCGCTTGCCGGAGATGTTGTTCCGCTACCGGGCCAGAAACTACCCGCATACTTTGACTCAGGAAGAGCAAGCCCGCTGGGAAGCCTTCCGCCGTGGCAGGCTGACGGACAAGGATTCCGCAGCCGGAGGTTTGATTATTGAGGAATACGAAGAAAAGCTGGCGCAGTTGGAGGCCCAAGCCGACATCACGCCACGCGATAGGGACATCATAGCCCAGTTGAGGGAGTGGGGGCGGGAGCTTGCCGCCTACAGCGTTTTTAATATCAAATAATTACTTGTTTAGTTATATTATTTTGCCAAGCAATTCACACACAGGATGGTTTGATTGAGTGTCCTTTATTATACTTCTTTGTTAAGAAAAAACGCTGTACATAAATGCAAATCGGGACTTCTAGCGGTGAAAAAATGGCACATAGGCCGTTTCGACAGTCAAAAAAAGACGTTGCCAAAACGAAGGAACACGCCTGTTGCGCCTTACCGCGTTGAGGGGAAGCCCATAAGTGCATTATTATACGCGTTTAAATAATTGGTTGGCAT
>CAIZPP010000167.1 GCA_903934875.1 uncultured Methylococcaceae bacterium | reverse complement strand
TGATGTTACGCAACCGTGTAGGCTGTAGCCCGGATGTTGTGGAGTGCGGCGACTCGTCGCCGCCTTTTGCGTCCAGCGGCGACGAGTCGCCGCACTCCACAAGTTGCCATCCTCTAGCGATGACTGCGTAACATCAGTTAATATTAGACTCTATCAGAAACTGCCCTTTGGTCCAGCAGTCGCGCCGACGCTAGATGGCTTTATGATAATGTCTATTAGACATTATCTGAAACCTAGCTTGTGGTCGTGCCTCTGCTGCATCGGCAGAAGTTTCTATATGGTCTATTGAACATACAATCACGGAGCACAGATATGAATTCAACATCCCCAAGTACTGGCATCCGTCAAGGCATTATTCTTGCTGTGCTTGCCTTACTAATGCTCGCTACCCGGTTTCACCATGAGGGGACAGCATTTGCCCTGCCTGATGCATCCCTAGGAATTTTCTTTTTAGCCGGGCTATTTCTAAACAGTCCGCGTGCTTTTGTCACATTGCTGGGTTTGGCTTTTGCCATCGACTACCTTGCCGTAACCACTCTTGGAGTCAATAATTATTGCATTTCACCAGCCTACGCATTCTTAGTGCCGACTTATGCGGTCATGTGGTTTGGAGGGCGTTATTTTGTACGTTTTTCATCGCAAGGGTGGAATCGTTATGCGCTGCCATTGGCAAATTCATTAATCTGGTCTGTCTCAATTGCATTTCTGATTTCCAACTTCAGCTTCTATTGGTTTTCAGGTGAACTTGTTGCGGTGGGTATTTTGCAGTATTCCATCGGCTTGATGGGAGACTACCCTTCTTATCTGGGAGCATCCCTGTTCTATGTAGTGTCAGGTTTGGGTATCGGTGCTTTGCTGCGGACTCTGGCAAGTATCCATGCAAGCCGGGCTGACGGTCTCGGAAACTGATGAAAAAGTTAAGCGTATTGTTCGTATGCATGGGCAATATTTGCCGTTCCCCAACGGCTGAGGGCGTGTTTAGGAAGTTTGTGCGGGAGGAGGGGGTCGAAGATAGGTTTGTGATCGACTCGGCCGGCACCCATGCCTATCATATCGGCAGCCCGCCCGATGGGCGGGCGCAAAAAGCAGCCCTAGCCCGTGGCATTGATTTGAGCAAAATTCGCGCACGACAAGTGGACATGGCGGACTTCGAGTCTTTTGACCACATTCTAGTGATGGACCAGCAGAACCATGATAGTTTGATGTGCCAGTGCCCCAAAACCCATGCTCATAAGGTAAAACTGTTTCTGGAATATGTCCCCGGATTTAAGATTACCGAGGTACCCGACCCCTACTATGGTGGCAGCAAAGGGTTTGAGCAGGTGTTGGATTTGGTGGAGCGGGCGTCAGTGGGTTTCTTGAATTCGGTTCGTAGCAGCTTTGAGCGCTGAGGAAAACCAAAGACTAGTCACCCCAGTTGCAGGCAACGAAGACGAGGCCGTGGACCGGGCCATCCGCCCGCGCCGACTGCAAGACTATATCGGCCAAAAAGCGATGCGCGAGCAGATGGGTATTTTCATCAAAGCCGCCCGTGGCCGCAGCGAACCTTTGGACCATGTGCTGATCTTCGGTCCCCCTGGACTGGGCAAAACAACCTTGGCACACATCATCGCCAACGAAATGGGCGTCAACATCCGCCAATCCTCCGGGCCAGTGATAGAAAAGGCCGGCGATCTGGCTGCCACGCTTACCAATCTGGACAAGGGCGACGTTCTTTTCATTGATGAAATCCACCGTCTAAGCCCCGTAGTGGAAGAAATTCTCTACCCTGCCATGGAAGACTACCAGATCGACATCATGATCGGGGATGGTCCGGCAGCGCGTTCCATCAAACTCGACCTCCCGCCGTTTACCCTAGTTGGCGCAACCACCCGCGCTGGCTTGCTAACCTCCCCTTTGCGCGACCGTTTCGGTATTGTCCACCGGCTGGAATTTTACACCGTCGATGAACTCTGCCTAATCGTCAACCGTTCCGCCCGGCTGCTTAATATGAGCATGAGCGCCGAAGGGGCCAGGGAAATAGCCCGCCGTTCCCGTGGCACACCCCGCATTGCCAACCGCCTGCTGCGCCGCGTCCGTGACTTTGCGCAAGTCATGGGTGACGGTTCGGTGAATGAAGAGATTGCCAGCCTTGCGCTGGAAATGCTCAAAATTGACCGTCACGGCTTCGACCAACTGGATCGTAAACTGCTGTTGACGATGATTGAAAAATTTGGCGGCGGCCCGGTAGGTTTGGATAATATAGCCGCCGCCATCGGCGAAGACCGGGGGGCGATTGAAGATGTGCTGGAGCCTTATCTGATCCAGCAAGGCTTCATCATGCGCACCCCTAGGGGCCGTGTGGCGACCAAGACCGCCTATTTGCACTTAGGGCTGGAGCCGCCTAAGATTAGCGGGGTAAATGAGGAGTTGTTTTGATCGCAGTGATTTACAGCGTTTTCCAGCATTTTCAACATCAAAAGACTTTATCAGAAACCTTCCACTGGCTCCGCAACGGGGCGGCCACTCCTTAGGTTTCCGAAAAAGTCTGTTGTATGGAATACTATCAATCCACTTCGTCCAAGTCGGACTGGAAAAAAGTCTCGTAGTCTTGCCCACCGTAAAATACACCTAGGATGGATACCTGTTCAACATCCACATCGAAAGCGATTGCGACCCGTTTTTTATAGTTCGTGATGCGTAGGCCAGTTCGTATGTCATCACGGCAGGTTCCCCGATGCGGAAATGTTTGCAAACCCTCGCAATAGGTGGTGATTGCGCTGACATAACTTTCAGCAATTGTCGGCGATGCGGCGACGGCGATGTAACGATAAAGCGAGACTAATTGTTCCTGTGCTTCTGGTGTGAAAACCACAGTGTAACGCATCACGCTTTCGCGGTGAATTGCTTGTGTTCGGCTGCAAGCATTGCCCGAACCTGCTCAACGGTAGCGACTCGCGACGGGTCGTCCTTTAGCGCGTCGTAGGCCGGTCCTACCTGCTCATTGAGCCAATTTTCCAAGGCACGGTCGCGGGCTATAAGTACGCGCAACCCGTCACGGATCACTTCGCTTTCAGTGGCATACTCGCCAGCCGCAACCTTGCGCTTGACAGCGTCCGCCATCTCATTGGGCAGGGTGATGCTGAATTGTTGTGTTGTGCGCATGGATTGCCTCGTTGCATAAAATAGGGTTTAATCCTACTCTGTTTGATGATAATGTCAAAAGCACTGATCGCGCACGGCGGCGGACAATTTGGGATGGTTGCCCTTGAGTTGGACAAGCATGTCGCTATTGGAGGCGGTCACGGCCTCGACTGTTTTTTTTGAAGGTGAAGGGCATCAAACGTGTAAAGCCGACCGGTCAGGCCCAAGGCTTCGATGAGGCGCTGGGCGGCCTGGATTTCGTGGTCCTTGTCGGCATCCTCAATGAGGATTTGGCCCAGGACGATCTGTTCCTCGCCGGCGAAGGCGCTCAATACCTGTGCCGCCTTGGTGTCTTCAAAACGGTCGAGGCTGCCGCGCAGGGTC
>CAIZPP010000166.1 GCA_903934875.1 uncultured Methylococcaceae bacterium | reverse complement strand
TGGTACCGTCCATGGCCTGGATTTCGGCATCCATGCCGAAATGACGGCTTTTCTCGGCTTGGCTGGACTTGTGTATAACGATGAGCGCATGAAATACGGCTACACCAGTGCAGGATACTTTGAGGAACAAGCCTGTCTTGGGCGAAGTCGAAGGCCGCATCAAACGCGAACGACGCGCCTCCTTCGTCGACTCACCCTAATAAGATTCGTAACGCCGAATAACCAAAACGATATCTGCCTAATGTTTCGGCTCATATAGGCAATTTGGCGGAACTACAGCATTTTCCTGTTAAAAATCTAATTAAAAACGAATAATCAAATAGTCTCTGATTTAAAAAAATACCTAGCACTGCCACACACCTTATAAAATTACCATTTGATATTGAAAACGCTGTAGCCATGAAACTGACGGAAGTTTATCTTAAAGGTTTCAAATCCATCGATGCTAGCGGGCAACGCATTCCACTGGGTGATGCGACCGTTTTACTGGGTGCGAACGGCTCAGGCAAAAGTAATTTAGTGTCTTTTTTTAAGATGCTAAATTTTATTAGTACGGAGGCTTTGCTGACTTATGTCGGCAAACAAGGTGCCAGCCGTCTGCTGTTTTATGGACCCAAAGTAACCGATTCAATTGCATTTGCTTTGAAGTTTTCAGACGGAACCGGTACCGATGAATACGAAGTCAAGCTTTCCCACGGCTTGCCGGATCGTCTATTTGTTACGGGTGAAAAGGTGTCATTCCATAAAAAAGGGCACCCCCGTCCACAAGAGTATTATCTGGAGGCGGGAGGGGCTGAAGTCCGGCTAGGGAAGGATTCTAATAATAAGACAAGCAAGGTTTTGTATAGATTGCTCTCCAGTATCCGGGCATATCAATTCCACGACACCTCCGATACCGCAAAAATCAAAGACCGTGGTTATGTGGAAGACGCCGCCTACTTGCGCAGCGATGCGGGCAATCTTGCCGCATTTCTGAAAATGCTGAAGCAACATGCAGACTATAACCGTTATTATCAGAGAATTGTCCGCCATATTCAGCGGATCATGCCGCAATTTGGCGATTTTGCATTGGATTCCATTCCAGGGAACGAAAACTATGTCCGCCTGAATTGGATCGACCATGAAGATAGTAATTATCTTTTTGATCCGCATCAAATTTCAGATGGCTCATTACGGTTCATGGCATTAGCGACACTGCTGCTGCAACCCCCTGATTTATTGCCTAAATTTATTGTCCTAGATGAACCAGAACTTGGGCTGCATCCGGCAGCGATTGCTGAATTAGCCGGCATGATTAAGACATCCTCAAAAAATGCGCAAATTCTGATAGCCACTCAATCCACCCGATTGGTGGACGAGTTTTCACCAGAACAACTTGTGGTTGTTGAACGCGATCAAAAAAACCGCTGTTCGCAGTTTCATCAGTTATCCGCAGAAGCATTGGGAGAGTGGATCGAACGGTACAGCTTGTCCGAGCTATGGGAGAAGAATGTGCTGGGTGGCCAACCGTGATTCGTTTACTGGTGACTGCCGAAGGGCAAACTGAGCAATATTTTGTCGCTCAGGTTTTGGCTCCGCATTTGGCAAATTTTGGCGTATTTACCGATGCCCGCTGTGTGTTGACCAGCAAAGATAAGCGGGCAGCAAAAGAATATCGTGGGGGATTATTGAACTATCAAAAGGCTAAAGACGATATCTGTGCATGGATGAAGCAAGACAAGCATCCCGAATGCCGTTATACCACGATGTTTGATCTGTATGCCTTACCCGATGATTTTCCGGGTTTTGCTGAGGCAAAAAGACTGCCTGATCCTTATCAGCGAACGCATGCGCTTGAGGTTGCCTTGCAACAAGACATTAATCATCCGCACTTTATCCCATACATTCAATTGCATGAGTTTGAAGCGTTAATTTTTGCTGATCCACAACAGCTTGACTGGGAATATTTTGAACATGATATGCCAATTCGTGCGCTCTTGCGCATAGCGGGCACGCAAAACCCAGAATTGATTAACGATGGCCTCACGACAGCGCCTTCTAAGAGGATTCTGCAAGAAATACCGGAGTATGACAAAGTGACCGCAGGCGTTTCGGTGGTCAAAAAGATAGGCATACCCGTTCTGAGGGAGAAATGCACCCATTTCAATGAATGGTTAACCGTTTTGGAAAGCCTTGGCGGAGTTTAATTTGACTAGCAAAAGGACACTTGCGAGCATATTGCGCGGTTGCCGTCTATTATCTGCAAAAGCGGTATGCCAAAGCCGCGAAGCGTGGTTAATACAGCGTTTTCATCTTTAAAATATAACCAAATAATTGATATTCAGATATGCCCTCCAGTCAACCAAATATCCTGCGCCATCATACACACTATTAACTAACTCTTTGATGTTGAAAACGCTGTATGCGCAAACATAGCAACTCAATGCCCTGGCTAGTCACCGGCGATATCGACGGCTTTTTTGGGCTGGCACTGGACAATCTGGTCCAATTGCTGATTATCGTCAGCCTGTGCCGGGCTGTTTTAGGCTTTCCCGATGCATTGATTTATGGCCAGATATTGCCCGGTGCGGCAGTGTCGCTATTGGTGGGCAATCTGTATTACGCAAGGCAGGCGAAAAAGTTGGCCGGCGCGGAAGGCCGCGCCGATGTGTGCGCCCTGCCCTACGGCATCAATACGGTTTCCCTGTTTGCCTTCATCTTTCTGGTGATGCTACCGGCCAAACTGGCGGCGCAGGCGCAAGGAATCGTCGACCCCGCCCGCGCCGCGTGGCAGGCGGGTTTGCTGGCCTGCTTCAGCGGCGCGCTGATAGAAATCGCCGGCGCATTCGTTGCTGAAAAACTGCGTCTGGCCACGCCCCGCGCCGCGCTGCTATCCACCTTGGCCGGCATCGCGCTAGGGTTCATCAGCTTGGGTTATCTGTTCCGCGCCTATGCCCACCCCATCGTCGGCCTGTCCACGCTGGCAGTGATCCTGCTGACCTATTTCGGGCGGGTGCGCTTCAAAGGCGGCATCCCCGGCGGTCTGGTCGCCGTCAGTCTGGGGACTTTGCTGTCTTGGCTGAGCGGCATCGCCCCAGTGGGCGCGGACCCGGTTCCCACCGGTTGGCACTGGCCGGTGCTCGTGTTGGGCGAGTTGTTCGACTCCTTGCGAACCGATTATTTATTGACTTATTTGTCGGTGATCCTGCCCATGGGCCTGTTCAACCTTGTGGGCTCCCTGCAAAACATCGAGTCGGCAGAGGCGGCGGGCGACCGCTATTCTACCCGCGACTCCTTGCTGGTAAACGGCATTGGCTCCTTGGCTGCCGCTGCCTTCGGTTCTTGTTTTCCCACTACGATTTATATCGGCCATCCAGGTTGGAAAGCGCTGGGGGCGCGGGCGGGTTATTCCGTGCTGAATGGCGTGTTTATGAGTTTCTTATGCCTGTCGGGAACCTTGAGCTACGTCGTTTGGGCAGTGCCGGTGGATGCGGGCTTGGCGATAGTGCTATGGATAGGCATAGTCATCGCCGCCCAAGCCTTCCAGACTACGCCTAGGCAACACGCCCCCGCCGTTGTGGTGGGTTTGTTGCCGGGCATTGCCGCTTGGGGTGCTTTCATGGCAAAAAACGGCTTGCACGCAGCCGGGATGGGCGATGGCGACGGCCCGCCCTTTACCAACGCCCTATTGGCTGAATTCGCCAAAGCCGATGTATGGATAGACGGTGCCTTCGCCTTGGAGCAGGGGGCGATATTCACCGCCACGATACTGGCCGCGGCGACTGTCGCGGTGATTGAGCGCCGCTTTGTGCAAGCCGGCCTGTGGTGCTGGCTGGCCGGTTTGTTGTCGGTCCTTGGCCTGATGCACAGCTACCGCTTCGCAGCAGGGGATACGGTATTAACCTTGGCACCAGCTTGGAACTGGGCGATAGGCTACGCTTGCATGGGCCTAGTGTTTGTGTCGGCCCGCTGGCTGTCTGTGCCAGAAAAGGAACGATGGACGCTTTACTTGCGTCATACCCTGGGTAGCTTATAAACTGGCACCCGATTACCTACCGCAAACCATCACATTTAGCCCTAAGGATAAAATCGACTATGTATGCAAAAATCACTGGTTTCACCCTACTCGCCTCTCTTTTCGCCTGCAATGCATTCGCTGCGGGCAATCCCGAAGCCGGCAAAGCGTCATCAGCCGTCTGTGCCGCTTGCCACGGAGCCAAGGGGATTAGCGCCACCGGGGCGTACCCCAATTTAGCCGGCCAGAAAGCGGATTATTTGGCCGCCCAGTTAAAAGCCTTACGGGCCAAGACCCGGGTTGCCCCTCTGATGAACCCCATGGCGGCTGGACTCAAAGACGAAGACATCGACAATCTTGCCGCCTATTACGCCGGCCTCAAAGGCTGCGAATAAAACGAAAAAACTCCGGCGCGACAAATGCCGCCCGGTGGATTTCGGCATTGTAATAGCGGGTTGCGAACGTCTTGGCACGGGCATCTTCCTCGCGGAAGAAAGTCAAATCGCCCTTGCCCGCCAGGGTTCCGCTCCACCAGCCTGACGGATAGATAAACTGCGGAAAAAACAAGGTGCGGGTGGATGCGAACCCCGCCGCCCGCATCGTCTGATGCATGGACTCGATCAGATCCACATGGAATAGCGGCGACTCGCTCTGTTGCGCCAAAATGCCGTCCGGGCGCAGGCAGCGCAAACACTGGCGGTAAAACGCCTCGTTGAACAGCCCTTCCGCCGGTCCCACCGGGTCGGTGCTATCGACGATGATGATGTCAACGCTGGCATCCGCCGCATCCTGCACCCACTGTATGCCGTCAATGAACAGCAATTGGGCGCGTGGGTCACGGTTGGACGCACAAAGCTCCGGGAAATATTGCTCTGCCAAACGGGTAACGCCCTCGTCTATTTCAATCTGCACCGCGCTTTCCACGTCCGGGTGTTTGAGCACTTCCTTCAAACTGCCGCAATCGCCGCCGCCGATGATCCAGACGGTTTTGGGATTCGGATGGGTAAACAACACCGGGTGTGTCATCATTTCGTGGTAAAGAAAATTCTCACGATCAGTGACCATGGTGCAACCGTCGATCACCATCAATTTGCCAAACCATGCGGTGTCGTAAATTTCAATCTTCTGAAAAGCCGTCTGCTCCGCATGCAGCTTGGCTTTGACTTCAATCGACAACGCACTGCCATGTTTGGGATAGACCTCGGTGAACCACTTGTTTTCATTCAGCATAGATAAAAAGTCCTAGTGTGGAAGATTACTTTGAAGGGTCGGGGACGACAGACACTACATTTCCGTGGTTGTCGAACTGGGCCACCATTTTGGAATCCCTATCTTTAAGATAGTCCTCAATAAGCGGCTGGACCTCAGCCGGATTGGCAAGCGACCAAGTGTGGCTGATCAAGCCTTCCATAATCAAGGCATAGACACAGGACTCGATGGATTCCATAACCGCCATTTGCGGCGGTTCGTTGCTAGTGATACCCGCCTCAGCTTCCAACAAATGGTTGTAGCTGACATAACGGTACAGCCCGGACTCCAGATCGGCAGAAAAAATCGTCTTCCGCGCATCCACTTGGTTAAGAATCTGCCCATTTTTCACAGAAATAGACCGCAACATGGAAGTGACGGCATCACGCCGGAATTCCAAGGAACCGCCTGCGCCAAAATAGCGGGCGCCAAAGCCCCCGGTCAACAGGTTCGTTTCATAAGCGATAATGCCCCCATCCAGCAAGATGGGTGCATACAACATAGGCGGCAAGAAATGCTGCACGGTCCCCTCTTCTGGCTGAGGCTTGCCCTCCTTTTCCCCGAGATATTGCTCACGGGTCTGGCGGATGATTTTCCGTTCATTCATCAAGTTGGGCAAGCCTTCCCGCTCCAGCACCGTAAACCACTTGCCGTTGCCCGCCTCCAACAGCGCACGGATGAGCATGGGCGTCCCGCCTTGCGTCACGGCAGTCGAATATTGCACCAAGGTGTCGCTGCTTTTATATTGCCCGGTCTGGTCGCGAAACTTGTAAACGCCCACCACGATGGGTTCTGGCGGCGGCGGTAGCCTGCGCAGCATCTGGGAAACGCTGGAACGGTAATCAACCAAGGGTTTGCCCGACGAAATGGGCTGGATCATCGAAGAACATGCCGACAAGAATACGCATCCGATGGCTAAAAAGATTATTCCCAAGTTGGAATCTATACGCTTGCCCTGATTCCAAAGGCGGGAAAAATGAAAAAATGAAAACATGGCTAGTCCATTCAGTTCGATGGGAGAGTCGTGGGGATAGTAATGTTCGTGGATGTGCCCGCGACAACATCACTGACGTTGACGTTTAAGCCGCCCGTTGCATTACTGATGGTGACGACATAATCACCAAAATTGTAGGTACCCGTTTGGACGGAGCTTGTAGTACCGTTGCTGGGGAATAGCTGGTTGGTGATTTCCAAGGCTAGCTTGTTGAGCACCATGCTCTCCAGTTGGGTCTTGAAGGAGTTAAGAGCGCTCTGCGATACCGATGTCGCTGATGAACTGGCACTGCTACTGGAAGTAGTGGTCGGTGCCTTGAAGAAATTCTGGGCGTTCGCCTCATTAAGCAGAACTGGGCCATTCAGCGGATTGCCGCCAAAATCGGGGTTGATGAAATGGTGGTCCATTTCGGTAGATTCCGCCAATTGCGGGGTGACAATCAACAGGGATATCAAAAAGGGTATTTTGTGTTTCATGTTATTTCTCGGTGCAAGGGTGATACAGCGCTAGAAAAGATCAAGCTCTTGTAGCGCCTTTCCACGATAGCTAATGTACTCTAACGCATAATTCCGCGCATCTTGGGCTTTTTCCTCGTTAGCGCTTAACTTGGGTGTCAACAAGCTCTCATAAACGACGGTATCGTCGATTTCTATCCAAATTAAACTGCCCAGCACCAAACTGGGCCTTTCCTTGATCGTCAAGATGAAAGCGTCATTCGGTGGCTCCCATCCCGCCATAAAAAAATCGTAGAAATCATGGCCGAATTTTGAAATCGTCTGGTCAATCACAAGCCCGGTGAATTCTTCCTGTTGCGCCATGCCTGGGACGGCATGGGCCAGCCAACAGGCGAGAAACAAGCGGCCAAACCAACACAACAGTGCTTTCATGGTGAGTTTTGTTGAACCACAGCCTTGTTCCCATGACCGTTTTGCTGGATATTGACTTGGTTGTGCTTGCCTTGCTGATTTACCACCGCCTGGTTATCCTGGGCTTCCTGTTGCACCTTCAGCGTGTTGTCATTACCCTGCTGGTGAATCTCCGCTGCATTGCGCTCCCCTTTTTGCCGGAGTTCCAAATCGTTGTCCTCGCCGGTCTGGGTGACGGACTTGCGATTGTCTTTACCTTCCTGAATGATGACTTTTCGATTGGCATGGTCGGGCATGGCGGCACCTGAAGTGGTAGGAGGTGAGTCTGCGGCTAGTGCACTGGCCAATCCCGCGGCGAGGACAAGGATTGCAAGCAATAAATTTTGGAGAATTCGCATGGCGTTTCCCGTGCAGGTCGTAGTAATTTACAACATAGGTGACAGGGCAGCAAACCCATGTGCGCCGGCTTAAGCGATGTGGAGTGCGGCGACTCGTTGCCGCATTGCCGCAAAAGCGCCGACAAGTCGCCGCACTCCACATGTGGCAGCTATTTGCATAACTTGGGCAGTTCCCTTAAGTTGGCGCATACGGGCTTGCAACCCCCGTCACTCATAGCAAGCTCCTATTGATGGATGGTAAACGAGTTGTTAGCTCCATTTTGAGTAATATTGGCGGTGTTGCCATTGCTCGCCTGATAAATATCAGCCGAGTTTCCAGTACCCGTCTGGTTAATGTCTGCCTTGTTGCCGGTGCCATTTTGCTCGATGTAGCCGTTATTGCCAGACCCATTCTGCTCGATTGACGCAGTGTTATTGTAACTGTATGACAAATCACCCTGATCAATGGATGCAGTGTTCAAGGCCGTGTTGCCTGCGAAACCTTCCTGAGTCACGCTGGCCTGATTGTTTTCGCCATTTTGCGTAATGCCTGCCTTGTTGTAATCGCTACCCTGGGTGATGGCCGCTGAATTCCCATGCCCAAACGACAGCGCTCCTTGAGCTATGGATGCCTGATTGTTGAGCCCCGGATTCTGCGTCACCGTGGCAAGGTCGGATTGGGCGGATTGCCTTATCGTCAAAGAGCCACCATCACCATTTTGCACGGTGGTCGCCGAGTTACTGTTGCCTGCCTGTGTCACCAGTGCGTTGTTGATGTTCCCGTTTTGCGTCAGGTTGGATGTGTTAGACACACCCGGCTGGCTGATAGCGGCAATGTTGCCTGAGCTATTTTGCGTTACAGTGGCAGTATTATTGCCGGAATTGCTCTGGTCAATACTGGCGCTGTTGTTAACATCAGGGATTCCGTTAGTGCCTTGATTGATAGTAGCATTGTTGGTGGCTGCACTATTATGCTGGCTTATGCTCGCACTATCCCCTTGGGAAGCTGTCCCCGAAGCCCCTTGGTTAATGGTGGCGCTGCTGTTGGTATTGGTGCTGTTGCTCTGGTCGATGCTAGCCGTGCTATTAGACACCGTGGCACCATTACTGGCGGCCTGATTAATGGTGGCAGTATTGTAGTTACTGTACAACTGGTTAATAGTGGCCGTGTTAGAGTGAGAGTTACTCCACGCATTAAACCCTTGATTGATGGTTGCGTTGTTATGGTCACTGTTTTGCTGGTTAATAGTGGCTAGGCTGGAATCGGTCGTACCCCCGGAATTATTGCCTTGGTTGATCGTAGCAGTGTCGTAGCTACTGTTTTGTTGGCTGATGGTGTCGGTGTTGTTGTTATTGGCTCCATCGCCACCACCTAGTGCGTAATTGATGGTGTCGAAGTTGGAAGTAGTCTGGTCAATGGTGACCGTCTCACTGTTACCCGTTACATTGATGTTGACGGTGTTGTTTTCCGCAATCACATTGCCGCTCACGCCGACAAGAGCTGCGAGTATGGCAAGGTTCAGCAGGTTTTTGCTCATCGTTTGTGTGCATCTGTTCATGGCGATACCCTACTTATCTATTGAGTGATCTTGAAGTTGTTAAACGAGCCGTTTTGGGTGATATTGGCGGTGTTGCCATTGCTGGACTGATAAATATCGGCTGTGTTTCCCGTACCGTTTTGGTTAATGTTAGCCGTGTTGCCATTGCCATTTTGCTCTATGTAGCCGTTATTGCCCGATCCCTGCTGCGTTATCGAGGCCGTGTCATTGTAACTGTACACCAGATTGCCTTGGTCGATGGCAGCAATGTTCAAGGAGGTGTTACCTGCAAAGCTATCCTGGCTTATGCTGGCATTATTGTTCTGGCCATTTTGCGTGATTCCCGCTTGATTGTCATCGCTGGTCTGCGTGATGGTCGCTGCGTTCGCATACCCAGGCGACTGCGCCCCTTGGGCGATGGATGCCGTGTTATTGTTTCCCGGATTCTGCGTCACCGTGGCGGTGCTATTGGTGTAGGAGTTGTTGTCGTCTTGGCTGATATTCGCAATGCTAGTGGCCCCATTCTGCGTAATGGATGCGGTGTTCAAGTTTGCATAAATATTGTGACCGCCTTGAGTGACTGTCGCTTGGTTTCCAAATCCCCCCGCATTCTGGGTCACCGTGGCTGTCTCGGTATTGCTATATTGCAAGATAGACGAAGAACCAGAGTCGCCATCTTGCGTGGTAGTCGCTGTGTTATTAAAACCAGGCTGTACAACTTGGGCATAATTGCCACTCCCTGTTTGATTCAGAGTTGAAGTGTTGGTCACGCCGAGTTGACTGATATTGGCTGTGCCCGAAATCCCGTTCTGCGTTGAGTTGGAGATGTTACCTTGACCCTGCTGATTGATAGTGGCGGTATTGCCCGTTCCTTCTTGGTCAGAGTTGGATGTGCTGGTAGTGCCCCCTTGGGTGATGGTGACAGTCTGGCCGGCGTTATTTTGCGTTGCAGTGGCAGTATTGTATGTACCGCCGCTCTGGTCGATAGTGGCATTGTTGCCGACACTAGAGTTTCCGTTGGTGCCTTGGTTAATGGTGGCGGTGTTGTTGTGGCCGCTTTCCTGCTTGATGCTTGCACCGCTTGAGTCGGCACTAGACCCATTCTCGCCCTGGTTAACAGTTGCAGTATTATTATTGCTGTTTTGCTGGTCGATGGTGGCGACACTGTTAGAAGTTACGCCATAGTAGTCGTAGCTGGCTTGGTTTATGGTGGCGGCGTTATTGTTACCGTTCTGCTGGTATATATTGGCACCGTTGGTGTTTGACTGACTGCTGTAACCTCCACCCCCATTGCCTTGGTTTACGCCTGCGTTGTTGCTGCTGCTGCTCTGCTGTTCAATATCGGCCTTACTGCCATTTGAAGTGCCCCCGTTGGTGCCCTGCAAGATGCTGGCTTGGTTATTGTTGCTGCTCTGTTGGCCGATGGTTTCAGCATTGCCGTTCCCATTGTTTTGTGTGACAGTGGCAGCATCGCCACCGCCACCAGTCTGGTCGATATTTAACGTCTGCCCATTGCCCGACACGTTGACCGTGACGGTGCTGTTGTCTGCAATCACATTGCCGCTTAGGCCGTAAAGAGCCGCGAGGATGGCAAGGTTCAGTAAATTTCTATTCATGGTTTTATGCGCGTTTCTGTTCATGATGGCATCTCTCTGTTTGTCAGGTTACAAATTAAACTCAATCTCAATTCCTTTGCGTAACATCAACCGCCCGTCCATTGCCTATCTGGGTGATGCTGTAGCTCAAACCCGAACCGAATTGGTGCTGGGTAATCGCATTGCCACTGCCTTCCACGGTCAGTGAGGAGGTATTACTATTGCCTATCTGTTCTTGGCCGACGCTGTTATTACTGCCGTCAACGCTGATGGCAGACTGATTTGCCAAGCCATTTTGGTTAGTCGAAACGGTGTTATAGTCACCCGTCACTGTTTGGGTGGCTTGGTTGCCACCACCCTGCTGCACCAGTGAGAACCCGTTTTGATTACCCGACACGCTGGTCGTCTCCACATTTCCAAAACCGGCTTGGCTGACGATGCTCCCCACATTGGCATCGCCTATCACACCCACGTCCGCGTGGTTGCCGCCGGAATAGCCGTTTGTATCCGCTGCGCTCTGCCCTACTTCCACAGCATTGCCCGAACCTGACTGCTGCACCTTGGCACCCTGCCCAGCGCCGGTCTGCGTCACTTGCACAGCGTTGTAATCCCCAACCTGTTCGATAGTCGCCGCGTTGGCCATGGGTTCCGGGCAGGCGGGGACACTGAAAAGGGCTAAGAACAGCGCCGTAGCGGCTTTTTGTGTTAGGTCTAAATGGAAGGAGGACATAAGAAACCCCTTATTTTCGACGACTTATCTTGTTGAATATCCGAACGATTGAAATGTTCGGCACCAGCAATTCTCATTTTGGTGTGACCAGCTTATACAAAGGGTAGGACCAGGCGGCTGAACCGAGTCGGTCTCGAGGATTCATAATACTTGCGCACAGCATCGAATACCGACTCGGTTTTCCGCATCCATTGGATCACGCCAAAAGGAGAATTGCTGGTTTAGCCTTGGCACATCTTTGATCTGCGGGCTTAGTGTATTACTATCAATTTTAAACACAAGTGAATAACCACAATTTATTATCGGTAATATTCACACTTGCATTTGAGCAACTAAAGGCGTATAATTGTTAGATTTTTTAGATACATATCAAGTACTATCCTCTAGTGCTGAAGCGGCTTGCTTCCTCCCCAATCATCACAATTGCCACTCTACTACTAGGTTTATGATAATATCTACTCCATTCACTACAAAATTGGACAAAGTGTAGGATGGGCAAAGGCCGCTAGGCCGTGCCCATCATGGTCGGCGCGGTTTGATGGGCACGGCCTAGCGGCCTTTGCCCATCCTACCAAGCAACCATTTTTAGAGTGATACGGAAGTATTGATTGTCCTTTATTATTTTTCTTTGTTAAGAAAAAACGCTGTAAAACTGTTGGAAGAACGATGATGACGGACAAAACTTGGGATCTGCAAAGCGCACGAGAAACCTATGCCATCGAACATTGGGGCGACGGTTATTTCAATATTGACGATAACGGCCACGTGGTGGCCTTCCCGAAACGAAACGCCAACCTAGGCGTGGTCGATTTATACGAAGTTGCCGACAAGATTCGCTCGGAAGGGCTGTCCCTGCCGATTTTAGTCCGCTTCACCGATATCCTGCGCAGCCGTGTCCATTTGCTGCACCAGTCTTTTGACAAGGCTATCGCCGAGATGGACTACAACGGCGAATACACCCCGGTTTACCCCATTAAGGTCAACCAGCAGCGCGGCGTAATTGAGGGCATACTCGACAACGGCGGGGCGACTGTCGGCCTGGAGGCAGGCAGCAAATCCGAATTGCTCGCCATACTCGGCTTGGCCAAAGGGGGCAGCACTATCATCTGCAACGGCTACAAAGACCGCGCTTACATCCGCCTGGCGCTGATTGGCACCCGGCTCGGACTCAATGTTTTCATCGTCATTGAAAAGCCCGCAGAACTAGACTTGGTCATCACAGAATCCAAGGTTTTGGGAATAGAGCCGCAACTGGGCATCCGTGCCCGGCTGTCCAGCATCAGCGCCGGCAAATGGCAGAACAGCGGCGGCGAGAAATCCAAGTTCGGCCTCAGCGCCAGCGAGATACTCCGTTTGATCGAGGGGCTGGAAAACAACTCTAGTCTTAACTGGCTCAAGCTGATGCACTTCCACATGGGGTCCCAGGTCGCCAATATTAACGACGTGAAGACCGCCCTGCGTGAAGCCTGTCGCTATTACGCCGAACTGCGGCGACTGGGCGCGCCCATCGCCTATACTGACGTGGGCGGCGGACTGGGGGTGGATTACGATGGAACGCACTCTTGCAGCGAATGTTCGACCAATTACAGCATCGACGAATATGCCCACGGCATCGTACGCGCCTTTACTGAAATCTGCTCGGAATACAAGCTGCCCCACCCTCATATCATCACCGAATCGGGCCGCGCCATGAGCGCCCACCATGCTGTACTGATTACCAATATTATCAACGTGGAATCAGTTCCCGAAGAAATACCCGCCCTTACCCAATCGGAGGCGAAACCGCTTACCGACTTGTGTTCTTTGCTGCGCCGGGTACCGAATGAGCCGCCGCTGGCACTGTATTTGGACGCAAAATTCGACCTGTCCGAGGCCAGGGCGATGTATGTGCGCGGCAAATTAAGTCTGAACGAACTGGCCGAAGCTGAGCGCCTCAACGCTGCCATCTGCCATATCGTCCGCAAACGGCTGGACATCCGCCTGCGCGCCCATCGCGAGGCGCTGGACGAACTCAACGAACGGTTGGCGGACAAAGTGTTCTGCAATTTTTCGGTGTTCCAATCCCTGCCCGATGCCTGGGCCATCGACCAAACCTTCCCCATCATGCCGCTGCAACGGCTGGAGGAGGAACCCACCCGCCGCGCTGTGTTGCAGGATTTGACTTGTGACTCCGACGGTCAGATCAACGCCTACCTAGACCGCCAGAGCATTGAGACGACCATGCCCCTGCACGAAATTACCCCAAACGAGGGATATCTCATCGGCGCTTTTCTAATCGGCGCTTATCAGGAAATTTTGGGCGACATGCACAATCTGTTCGGCGACACCCATTCTGTCAACATCGAACTGGACAATTCTGGCAACTGGCGGCTGGTGCAACCGATGCGCGGCGACGGCGCGGATGATTCGCTGCGCTATGTCCACATAGAACCGGAGGAACTGGAGCGGGCCTACCGCAAGAAACTGCTTGATGCCCGCCTCGCCCCCGGACAGCGGAAACTCTTTGAAAGCGAATTGATCGCGGGTTTGAGTGCGTATACCTATTTGGAGGATTGAAGCAATAATCCATGAAAAATGAAACCCCGGCGGACTTCGCTTTTCGCTACCGGACGCCGGGGCATGAGGGCTTTTTGTCCGGCAAAGGCCGGCGCTGGCAAGGCGGGGTTGGACAGACCTGGTGCACAGGGGCGCAATCCTTGGACGGCACCCATCGGGCGGGTGAACTGTACTCGAAAGGCGGAAACCGAGGTTGTTGTTGCGGTTCGATGGATCGTTCCTGTTGCGGTTCGCCGAGCGGCAGTTGTCGGCGTCGTTGTTCCAGGAGCCGCCGCGAACGACACGGTTGGAGCCCGTTTCCCGTCAGCCGTCGATCATATTAACCCCCGCCACCCGGCGGCGCAAGCGGTATGAATCGGCGTGGGCGACATGGGCGTAGAGGCTGGCCGCCTTGGCGGACAGCGTGGCATCGTCCAGCAACCCTTTGGCATGGCGGCGCTCCAGCGCCAGTGCCTTGCTGCAAAAGCGCTGCCGGGTGCGCTGGTTCAAACGGACCAGTCCGGGGTAGAGCCGTCATTCCGCACCCCCTTTGTTACAATGGCGCTTTTGCAATCGAATTGAACCATGGCATCCACCAACCTTCCTTCCATACCCGATGAGAACCCCTACGCGAGCTACACGCTCGACCATCATGGCTTGGTGGCGGGCATG
>CAIZPP010000165.1 GCA_903934875.1 uncultured Methylococcaceae bacterium | reverse complement strand
TAGATTGAAAACACCGGCAGGATCATGAACAGCCCGAGCATTCTGAGCATGTAGATCCCGGCGAGGGAAAGGCTGGCGCGCAATTCCGCGCCTGTCATCGGGGTGTCGATTTCCAACGCCTGCTTCAAAGCGGCTTCTCCTGAGAGTTAAGTGGTTGGCTTGTCGTTGTAATGGTATCAGGTTAAGGTTCTAATCAATCTGCCCATTCAGGAAATATAATCGTTGCGTTGGTGAAACGGCGCAATATCCGCAGAATGAAGCGAGTACGGAGCGCGGCGACGAATCCGCCGCACTCCAAAAACTTAAGGCAATTTTTGCGCCTTGTCGTATTCGGCGAAGAAACTCTTCAGCTTTTCATTGATTTCTTGGGCGACTGGTTGCGCCAAAGAATCCGCTCCACCGACTGCCGCCTTGATGATCGTGCTTTCCCAGAGAATCGCATCCACATGCTGGGGAATGCTGGTGGGGTGCTTGGGCAGGCTGGAATCCTGCGGGGCTATTTCGGTGGCCCGGTTGACGGCGTGGGCATAGTGCGCAAGCACACTGATACGGGCTGTGATGGCAGAAGGCTCGGTGCCGGGTTCAGTGCCGAAGACGTCAATGATGACTTTCAGCCTGCCCGTCAGATGGGGCAGCAGGGCCACGTCATTGGCATTGCGGGCCTTGTGGAACTTGACGTTGTGTTGGACTGACAAGGCTTCCAGGTTTTTGTAACTTTCTTCGCAGATTTGCTTCAATGCCGATACGGTGGATTGCTCGGCAGGACAATAAAAGATCATGCCCGGCCAGCCTTTGAGGCGACTCAAGTTGGCTTCCATCATATGTTCGATGATCTTCTGTTCGGCGACATCCGATACGACAGGAACATCTTTGTGTTCTTGCGCTGCCGGCTGCGTCTCAGCCAGGCTTTGATGTGCGCAGCCCATGAATGCCAACACGAGCAGGGCTTTGGAGATACGTGCGGTGGGGAACTTGGTAAGTTCAAGCATAACATTTCCTCATTTTTCACTTAAAGATTGGCGGTGGCCAGGATTCAACTCAACAATTAAATTGTAACGGAAAATGCGAATTGCCGGGCGAATGCGCAGAAATTAATGGACTTAAGTGGCTGCGGGTTATAATGGCAACACGTTTATTAAATCGATGGTTGCTGCTGTGCGCAAAGTGCTGGATGTTGTCTTAGTTCTTATTTTCTTGGAATTTTGTTTTTTTTTGTTCAAGCTGGCGATGAGATGGTTTCCGGCTTGAGTAGGCCGTTTGGTGCGACAAAAAAAGGGATTGGACTCCTAATAAAAAGCGGAAGACTTGTGGGTTTGCGGATAGAATGGCGGTTAACCAGTGTCTATGTCACAATGGTTTGATATAGATTGGTCATGCGGCCTTGAAATCGAGGCTGACAAGCCATACTGTCTGCATATCCGGTAGCGCGTTTTTTTCACTAAATGGGGTAAGGCATGGATATATTAATCACTGGCGGAACCGGCGCCATAGGCCGGGTGTTATGCCGGAAATTGAAAGAAAAAGGCCACGGGCTGACCGTATTGAGTCGTCGGCCCGAGAAAGTTAGGGCAATTTGCGGGGAAGGAATAACTGCCATTTCCTCGTTGGAGGATTTGCGGGCAGCGGCCCATTTCCATGCGGTGATCAATCTGGCCGGTGAGGTGGTTATTGGACCCTACTGGACTGAAAACAGAAAAAAAGTGCTTTGGAACAGCCGTGTCACCCTAACCGAACAGTTGGTGGAATTTATCGGCAGGACGAAAATCAAGCCACGCGTGATGATTAATACGTCCGCTGTGGGCTACTACGGTAACGGTGGCGACAACATCATGGACGAAGAATCACCAGGCTCGGGAGGCTTTGCACACACGCTTTGCTATGGCTGGGAAAATGCCGCGAGTCATGTGAAAGGATTTGGCGTGAGGCTTTGCATTATGCGGTTTGGTCTTGTGCTAATGCCTCATGGCGGCATTTTGAAGAGTATGCTGCCTCTCTTCCGTTTCGGCTTAGGTGCAAGGATAGGCGATGGGCAGCAATGGATGCCTTGGATCCATTACTTCGATTTGGTGACGATGATTGAATTTCTGTTAGAAGCGGAGGAACTGAGCGGCGAATTCAATGGGGTTTCGCCCAATCCGGTCACTAACCGCGAATTCACTGCCAGTTTGGCCGATCATTTGCACCGGCCGGCATTTTTTTTCGTCCCCGCATCGCTGCTGAAGTTGGTCATGGGGGAGATGGGGCAAATGCTTCTGGATGGCCAGCGCGCAATCCCCAAACGGTTTCAGCAGGCAGGGTTCGTGTTTCAATATCCGACCCTGGATTCCGCGCTAACCGAAATTATTGGTTGAAGCCAATAGGACTTACGCAAAGCCCCGTTCGTGCAGAGCCTGTCGAAGCATGAAGTGGCGTTGCAAGTGCCGATCACCCTTCTGGCGAACGGTGTTGGCAGTCGTTTTTGCGTAAGTCCTTATCAAACTATTGAACGAGTTAACCACAACAGATGAGTAGTCTATGAAAAAAACAAGCCGATTCCTGCTGGGTGTCTTCATTGCCTGTTGCCTACTGTCTGCGGGCTTGGGTGAGGCTTACGCGGCACGCCTAGGCGGAGGCAAGTCCTTCGGAAGCAGACCTTCCTACAGCACCCCCTACAACCGTTCTGGGGGATATAATCAGGCAAACCCATCGCAGCAACCATCCTACCAACAGCCTGGCATGGCTGCTCAACGAAACCAAGCAGCCCGTGACACCTTGGGTCGGCGTGGAGGATTGATGGGTATGTTAGGCGGATTGGCATTGGGTGGGCTGCTGGGCGCGATGTTTTTCGGCGGTTCGTTCGAGGGCATCAATTTTATGGACATTCTGCTTTTCGCAGGCATCGCCTTTGTGCTGTTTAAACTATTCTCAGCGCGTACCCAGCAGCGTGGGTTAAGGGAGGCGACACCGCTAGGCCAGCCTCATGGCTATTCCTCAAGCTCGGATGAGGGTTCTGTATACCAGCGTAATGCGGAACCTGCTAGCAGGGTCTCCAGCCGTGCGGGA
This sequence comes from uncultured Methylococcaceae bacterium, assembly GCA_903934875.1. GTDB lineage: Bacteria > Pseudomonadota > Gammaproteobacteria > Methylococcales > Methylococcaceae > Methylumidiphilus. Next base: position 31,189 of record CAIZPP010000165.1, on the reverse strand, counting down.
TTTAATACCGATGTGATGTCCAATCGGGGAGGCAATATGCCAGCCAACGGATTCGAGCCTGCTGCCCTGTCCGCCTGGCCCGCTGATTTCGATGCGGTGACTTTTTTAACAGGCGCTAAATCAGCCTATGTCCATCTCCAGCAAGCATGGGACAACGGCGATTCGGCTGAATTGCGAGGCTTGTGCACCGACAAGGTGTTTGGCGAGTTGCAGGATCAGCTTAAACAGCGTGTTGACGAAAACCGCACCGAGCTGTTGAACGTTGAGGCGGAAATATTGGAGGTCAAGGATATCGGCGGAGACCGGGAGGCGGCGGTTCTGTTCAATGTTTTGCTGCGTGAGGCTCCGGGCCAAGCCCCTATCCGGGTGAGCGAACTATGGCATTTCATCCGCGCCCGAGCCAGCAAGCAGCCAACTTGGTTCCTTGATGGCATTCAGCAGGTGGATGCATAAATTGAAAAAACTTTTATTTCAAAACATTTTGATTAGGAGCAGTTAAAGTGCCTACTTACGAATACCAATGCCTATCGTGCAACAATGAATTCACGGCATTGCACAAAATCAGCGAGACAGCGCCGTCTTGCCCTGGGTGCGGTGGGGCAGTAAAAAAGAAATTATCCGCCCCAGCGGTGCATAGCGGAGGTCAAAAAAACGCACCTACCCCAAGCGGGCAGAGTTGTAGCATGGCGGGGTGTATGCATAGGCATTGATGGAACGAGAGTGCTTAACATGACCCACCAACAATTTGCTGCTATAGATGGCTGCGGTAGTAAAGCTACCCTCGATTTACCCTCACCCCGGCCATCTCCCGGAGGGAAATGGTTTACCACCGCAGGGTTCTATATTGCCTGCCTGGCACTCGCTTTTGCTCCATTGACCGCCAACGCAGCCCCACGGGTAGGCCACCACGGAGGGCTAATCTTGGATTGCAAGCCTCCGCAATTCTTTGATCAAACTCCCGGCAAAGACGCAAAGGCTGCCTCCGTGCAGGATTTTTCCATCCTTGCTTCAGACAATACCGACCCCGGCACCATCAAAGTGTGGGCAAACAACGCACCGGTTGAGGTCAAAGTTACCCAGCAGCGCAGCGGTAGCTTTCTGATTGAAGGCCATCTGCGAGAGCCGGTCACCACAGGCAAAGTCTGGTTCCGGGTGAACGCGGAATCGAATGACGGCTGCGATGAGAACAGTGCGTGGAATGTCTTTGCCGGAAATTAGTGGTTGGCAGTTTTATTGCTCGGCTTTTCTTTTGGCAAGTGTTTGCTGGCGAAGGCACCGACTAGGCTGTCCAAGGCGGAAAAAAGCACCTCGACACTATAACCCGCCAAAAATGCCAACGCCATGGCACCCAGCGAAGGGACGGTTGGGGGGGCGACAGCCGACAGGGGGTTGTCTATTAACGTGGAGTCGCCGGTGAAGTTGGCTGTTGGCGTACCTAAAAACAAGCCCACGGCGATACCGACCAACGGACCCATGATAAGCCTCAAGCTATAGTTGATCATGGAGGATTTGGAAAATGTGACCGATGCTATGGCATTAGTGAGATCGCGCAATATGTAGGCACAGGCTCCAAGCAAGCCGTATAGCAGCGGCAAAATAAACTCGGAGATGACTCTGATAACCTGTTCGGATTCGTTTGAGGCAATATAAGTGGGAATCACCATGGATTCCAACTCAAGGATGATAAGCTTGTTTGCCTTTTTCAATTCAATGTTGAATTGGGAATTTGCGTCCAATTGAGGCGAAGCCTGTTCCGGCTGTTTCGGCCCGATGGTCTCGGGGTTAGGCATTTCCGGTGGATTTTGCTCACTTAGGGCGGAAAACAGGTTTATCATTTCCGCAGGCATTTCCGACTGCTTCACCCCTGCCGACATGCCTAAACGCTGCAAAACACTGTCCCCCTTTTTGCCCCAAGAATATAGCTCATCTTGGGATGCGCGCAATTTGGCTAACTGCAATTCGACTTTATACTTTTCATAGAGTCTCCTAATATGATTTTCATAGGACTCCATGCCCATAGCCTTAAGTCGATTGTCCTCATCCTTGATTTTCAGAGTAAAATAGTCATCTACCGATTGTCTCTGGCTACGGAAGGAAGACTGTAAATGGTCTCTGATGCACATGCCCATTTGCATATAGGTTTGAAAATAGATGATGGACAGCAATACGAACAAGGAAAACAAGCCGTATCTGAACACTGTTTTTTGCGCGGCTGAACGCTTCAACCACAGTAGTAACGGCTGTTCGGATTGATATTGCTGGGTGGCATTGATGCTGTCAGAGGTCACCGGTTGTATTTCTGCCACCACCGCGCTGTAAGCCAGCCAGAATGCCTCCTCTCTATCCGTATCCACATCAACGACGCTATTGTTGCCGACTATTAACCTACTCATTTCAAGAATAGGTTTGATGTAACTAGGGTCTATGGTTTTGCCACTGCGGCTGGCAAAAGCCAACAAAGTGACAGCCTCGCGAACTGCGTCTACAAGTGGCAATTGCCAGACTCCCGCATTTTTTTTGCTGCTGCTGTCGCCGCGGCTTTCGCCCGCTGCTGTGGGGCGGGCTATCCAGTTAAATAGTTTTGGCATGGTCTCATCTTTAATCGTTACGCAACAGTTGGCCAGATTGTCCGCACCTTGCGGTACTAGGCATAGTGTTCCTGATTCGTGGCGGAGTTGGTATCGGAAAAAATCTGATTTTTAGGCGAAAAGCGAAAATATGTCGCTTTAGGACCGGTTCCGCAAGCGGGCCGGAGCGGATAAACGGGCTACCCACGCAAGGCGGGACAGTTTTATACCAGAGGGCTAACCGTTCGCCCCGAGTCCTGAGCTTGTCGAAGGATGGACGGTTAAGCCGTTCATGGTTCGACAAGCCCACCACGAACGGCTTAACCTTGAACTGTCCCGCCTTAAGTGGGAAGCCGACACACGAGTGCAGCCGCCTATGCGCCAATTTAGGCCATTGGAGTGCGGCGACTCGTCACCGCATCGCTGAAAAAGCGGCGACAAGTCGTCGCACTCCACATCATTGGCGGCTATCTTGAAGCATTCTGCCGGTCAGCTAAACATTTCATTGACGATGCCTTTGGCAATCTCCAGTAAACGCTTTCTTTCATCCAAGCCCAAAGTCCCGCCGTTGATCAGCTTGGTGACGGTAACGACATCGTCAGTATCGGCGGGTTTGTTGATGTTGCGTTCCTTCCAATACCATGCCGCCGACTCTGCGGCACCTTCGAATGTGGACAGATATTCCGGGTTTTCCGTGGCATCAACCCCTGAGTCTTTTGAGAAGGCGGCGTAATTATCCCTGCCGGTCAATTGAATCATGCCGCGACCGCGGAATTTCCATCCGTCTCCCGAGGCTTCGTCGGCATTGCCCATCCGGTTCGCATAGACATGATTGGCGATTTTCTCCGGGTTGCGCGCATAGGCAGACGCACTGACGTTGCGGAAATATTTGGGGAATGTGTTTTCCAAGCCGGTGGCGCTGTAATTCAGATTTTCCACGAAATGACTAAAACCGGCGCTTTCATGGGCGGTTTGGGCGAGGAAGTGGGCCACGCGCAGGGGCGTGTCGATGGCGTATTTTTCCAATATGTCCGGCAAGCACTGGGCCAGTCCATCAGCAGCATCCTGTTTGCAAGTCGGGGAAATCCGCAAGATTTGGGCTGCCTCGATTTTCATAATTCACACCTCGATTAGGTTCGGTTGATCAGTCCAGGCAACTAGGAAGCTGTTGCCATGCATGTTAAAGCCTTGTCGGCATTCACGGGCAGTATCGGGGCATCAAGCCTAGTTAGCAATCGGAAAATTCCTGATTTTCATGTTTTCAGATTCAGGGTAACAGCTTAGTCAAGGTCGTATTGACTAACCAGGCGGCGAGGTTGGCTTTTTCCCACTGGTGCCAAAAGAACGCATTGCCGCCAGCAGACACAGCGACCAGTTGTTCCCAAGCCCTAGGAGTCAGGCCGAATTCCGGCTCGGGCCGTCGCAAACCCTGCTGCGGTGAAATCCTGCCGAAACATTTATACAGCTTGCCTGTGCCGGTTGCGACCGAACCGAACAGTCCAGGATAGAGAGTCACGGCATCCAGCAACAAGGTCACGTTGCCCGAAGGGCATGTGGCTGGCCCGCCCGACCATGCGATTTTTCCGCCCTGCCGTTCAATAACCTTGGGCACACTGCCGTTGACCCGTATGCCTTCGTCGCCAACAGAAAAAGATCGCAAGCCCCCGCCGCCGGTGGTACTGGTGGCGTAAATGCCAGCCAATGCCTGCGGCAGGCTGTCTTGGCGAATCCATCCATCCTGCCCGTTGCCCGCCTTGCCCGACGCAAAGTCGCGTCCGCCAACCGACAGCACCCGTCCAGCATAACGGACCGGCCCATCAAGTTCCGCACCATTCAAATCAGCCCTGACATGGCGGCCACGTCCTGGCGTGTCCGCCACCGTGATGGCTAGCGTTTCCGAACCGGCGGGACCGGACTTGACATATTGGCCAATGGCCTCGGAAACATGCTGTCGTCCCGGTTCCCCCTCCAATGCGACTAGCCCATGTTTGGTTGGGGCGGCATCGCCATCAGGCCAGATGGAACCCACCAGCCTGCGCCGGCCTTGGATATCCACATCCGCCGTCAAAAAGCCATGCTCGCCGCCCGAAGCCTCCGCCTTCCACTGCAATGCGCCGTGCCGGTAAGTGAAAGGGGAAACTTGGCGCCCATCCACGGACAGTTTTGCCTTGGCCCCGTCGCCGCTGAGCAGGATCAGCCGCCCGTCTTCGGTTTGATAAGCCCCGGCCCAAGGGAAAAGGCTATTGCGGGTGGCCAGGTCAATGTCGGTGCGCAGCCGCGCCCATTCCACCGGAAAGCCTTGGCGGGCCGACCATTCAGGCAAGACCTGCGGAATGTCCTCCAGTCGGGTGGTCCGAAACAGCCGCAACAACTTCGACAACAACGGTTTCTGCGTAAACAGCGCGGACAGGAAGGCTTGGTTTTCCGCCTTGGCAATGCCCGCCCCCTTGGCGGCAATCTGGATGGAACCGGAGTCGCGCTTAATCAGCAAAGCGCGTTCGCGCTTCGTCAAGCCGGGGAAGACTTGCTCCGAAACTGCCGAGGACGGCGTGTGTTGGTATAGTTCGCGCAGGCTAAAATCCTGCCGCATGGCGATGATGAAGCGGCTTGCCGCCGTGTCTTCCTGCCAAAAGTAGTCTTTGGGCACATGGAATTGTTCGAATGCCTTAAACGCCTTGCGCTCACGCACTCCGTAAAGGCCGATTTCGCGCAGCGGCCCGCTGGATGCGCGGATCGCCTGCCCCGGCTTGAGCAGCCCCAGCCGGGCCAACATGGCCTGGTCCACCGCGACGGTGTCTTTGGGTGGCAGATAAAAGGTCGAGATACCCGTGACCTTTTTTTGGATTTCCGGGTCATGCAGCGCGGACAAGGGATAAGTCTCAATGGTGGAAGGGATGGTGGGGTAACGCGAGGCGACATAGTTGGTGACGGGGTAGTCCGCGCCGTAATGCAGTTGCAAAAATTCGACGAAGATCGAAAAGTTACTGTTGAGATAGCCTTTGCGGCGATAGCCCATTTCCCCGATCAAGCCCACCTGCCACAGCACCACATGCAGGCTGGTGTCCGGGGCGCGTCCCCGGATGAGCATGCCTGTGGCCTCGTGGGTTTGCATGCCGGGCTGGCTGGGGTCCACCCCCAAATCTGCGCAGAGGCAGTCTAGGGCGCAGACGCTGGGGCGCATCTGCGCCTTATGCCCTTCACGCCGGGCAATGAGGATGGCGCGGTGGGTGGGCAGTACGAAAATACCGGGATGGCCGTAATAAACGGCGATCACCTTCTTGCCTTGCCGCACAAAATGCAGCATTGCCTCCGCCATTTGCATGTAAGTGGTGTAGCGGACTTTGCTGTTATCGTACAGCACATAGAGGTCGTAGGCATCGGGGCGGATGGTCTTCAGCCATACCACGGTGGCCGGGTCCGATACGCAGTAGAACACGGCATCGGCGGCGCGGATTAACTCTTCGTCGCCTAAGATGAAGCCCACCGACTCGATGCCTGATCCGATGATGGTCAACTCGCCCTGTCGCACTGGCCCGGCAGATGCCGGCACTTCGCTGACCTGCCCTCCCGTGGCGGCGATGTCGCGGGCCAATGCCTCCCAAGCATGGGCATGCTGCTGTTGACCGGGGTATGCAAGCAAATCATTCATGACGCAAGGCTCCTTACGATTGGACTTGTGTGTAGGCGATGAAGGCCAAATCGCCGATGCCCCCAAGCGCAGGCTGGCCGCCTTGGCCTAGAGAAACGGTGGTAAAATTTACGCCATCGGTGGAGGAGCTTAGGGTGAGCGTGTACCCGTTCGCGCAACCCAGCACCAAGGTGTTCTGGGCATCCACAGTGAGGCTCATGCCGCTGACCGTTTGGTTGCCCGACAAGGTCGCCGTATTGGCGAAGTTTGTCCCGTCGGTCGAAGAGGCGAGGTAGACGCAAATACCCAAGTCTACCCCGCCGTTGTAGGAGTAGGCCAAATACAGTTTGCCATTCAATGAGCCTAAGGCCGGAGACTGGGAGGCACAATAGCCGTCGGCATAATTGCCATTCGTCATGCATAGATACGGCAATTTAACGGGGGTGGAGAAGGTTTTACCATCGCTGCTGGAACTGACATAGACAGAATCGTCCGTTCCGGTGAAAGCCAGATACAGCCGATTTTCGAACACGGCCAGTGCCGGGCCGACGTAGCTGCCGCAGCCACTCCAGGCGACCGGTGCGCTGAATGCAATGCCGTCTTTGGACGAACACAGGTAGATTTGGTTGTCCGTGCCGGTGTGGGCCAAGTAAATCAGGTTGTCAAACACCGCCAGCGCGAGCGCGTTGTAGCAGGTCGGGAAAGAAGGCTGCAACCCGCTATCAAGGGTGCCGGGCTTCACCAGCGCGACTGCGTTGTTGTTGGCATAGGGCAGGACAGTTTGATTCTGCCAGTTGCTGCCGTCGGCGCTAGACCAGATGTTTAAGATTTGGGCTGGCCCGGTGAAGGCCATCAGCAAATTGCCCTTGAACCCCGCCAACGCCAAACCGCCAGGGCTGGCGACGCATTGGCTCAAACTTTGCGCCGTCCCCCATCCCGAGCTTGGGGTATATTGCTGGAGGTAGAGATTGTTGGGGTAAGACGATGCCAGGGCCGGACCCGCCGCGCCGCTGGGCATGACCACGGCAAGCCCCGACTCATTGGGGTAAGGCGGTATCTGGGCCAAAGCGGCAAGGGCGGTGCGGCCTGCGACCTTGGCCGGCAGCGGGTTGCCGTTGTAGGTGTAACTGGCCAGCACCAGATAAGCGCCATAGGCGGTCTGCGGATTGTGGAATTGCATTAGCGTGTTGACCAACTCCTGTTGCGCCGATTGCGGCCAGGTCCAGTTGGCCGCCGCCGTGTCAGCCGCCGCGCTGGGGATGTCTACAATGGCAAGCAACAATTCCTGTTGCTGGGACACCCCCGTTTCGGTCTGTTGGACCAAGTCCGCGAAGGTGGTCCAGCATTCTTTTGCCGAATTGTCCGGGTTCAACATATAGGCGACCAACAGGGCCAGGCCGGTGTAATCCTCCGGGGCTGTATCCAGAGCGGCATTCTGCGCGGCTCTTCCCCACTTTTTCAACAGTTCTTGCACGGCGATGAAAGCCCCCATCGTGCCTAAGCCCTTGATCAACGAGGGGAACCCCTTGGTCATCATCCACCGGCCCAGCTTCTTCAAAGTTCCCGGCCCTGGCTTGGCTTCGGCTTTTGTTTTGGCTTTGTCCTCCTCACCGGCTTCGGTCTCGCCTCCGGATTCGGCCTTGGACTCCGCTTTGGTTTCGGCTTCAGCCTCGGCTTCGGTGGTTTCGGATTCGATTTCAGACCCAGCCTTGCTTTCGACTTCGCTGCCGATTTTCGCGTCGGCATCCTTGACCATACCCGGCTCGACCTCAACTTCGGTCTCATAAACGGTGTCGGTGTCCGTGACATCCACCGTGTCGGTGACATCCACCGTGTCGGTGTCGGTGACATCGACCGTGTCGGTGACATCCACCGTATCGGTGTCGGTGACATCCACCGTGTCGATGTCGGTGTCAATGTCCACGTCCACATCCACGTCCACGTCCACATCCACGATGGCGAATATATCGACATCGACATCTATGTCGATATCGATGTCGATATCCGTAACGGTGTCGTCTACGGTGTCGGTGTCGTTGACATCGACGATGTCGGTATCCGTATCAGTGTCCGTGTCCGTCACGATATCAGTGTCGGTATCGGTGTCAGTGTCCGTGTCCGTAACCGTGTCAGTGTCGACGCCCACCTCAATCTCCTTCCCGTCCAGCCCATCGGCATCGGCATCCTGCTTGGCGGTGTCTTTGGTTTCATCCAGCTTTTCCTTGCCCGTACCGGCATCCTTCTCGGCAGCGGTTTTTTCTTCACCCGTGCCCTGGTCTTTGTCGCTGGCTACGGGGTCATCCTGCTTCCCTTTGATGGCATTTTTGACCTTGCCGGACAGAAGTTTCACGCCCTTGCCGCCGAGCTTCAAGATATCCGCTATCATTTTCAAGTTCATCGCCAATTTCACCAGCCTGAAGGCGATATGGGCCAAGTCATAAGCGCCGACCCACCAAGGCAGCGGCGGATTTTGGTAGGGCTGGGCAATCATCTCCTGCCCGTCATAGGTGCCGACAAAACACAGCACAATTTCGCCGGACTGGCCCTCCCAGGCCAGGCTACGGGGAATGCCCGTGAGCGATAGCCCGCTGGTGGCACTGGCCCCCGGCGAACTGAGCAGGCTGTCTGAGAAAGTCATATCCCCTGACCCCTGTGTGCCTGTGGCAGTGGGTTGGTAATAGGGGATACCTTTGATGATGGTCAGCATGGCACTGGGCTTGTTCGGCAAGACCAGGGAAGAACTGCTGGTGTCGGGCGTCAGATAGCAGTAATAGGTTCCGTCCCAGGCGTACAGGTCGTTTGTTGCCCAATAGCTGACGATCACCCAATCCCCGTAGGTGCAGCCTGGCATATTGTTGTCGTTGAAGAAGGCCTGGACCTCGTTCTCCAGCTTGGAAATATCGGTGCTAGTAGTGAAAATTTCATTGAATTGCAGCGCTTCCGGCGAGTAAGGCTGGCTCATGAACTGCAAGTAAAAGTTGTACACCAACTGGCAGTTGTCCAAATCCGTCTGGGTGACTGTAGTCGAGGCGCTAGTTGCGCCTGCCGGCGGGATAAACTCTTGCACAGGGAAATTGTCGCTGTCCCTGGCAATGACCAATTGACAGATTACGTCAGGTGTCGTGAATGAATATTCCCCATTCGCCGGCACGGTGCCGATTTGGGTATAAACCGGCAGGCAATCCGCCGCGCCGTCACTAGGCGATGCGCTGGGTGGCGCGGGCGTAAATGAATTGAATACGACTAGGTCGAAGTCAAGTTGATTGGTTATGGTGGCGGGAATGCCGGACGGGGATGTGTTTTCGGTCATAATATTGCCCTGCGCTAATTTACAGTTCAGGCCATTGCTCGACTATCACAGATCATCCTCTACATCCTTGCCGAGGCCGTCATCCTCTTCTCCTTTGCCTTCTTCCACCTTCTCTTCGTTATCTTGCTCTTCTTGCTGAATCTCGCTGTCAACATTCTCCACATTATCGACTGCGTTTTTCTGACCCGAAGAAATCTCAAGGCCTTCATCCTTGCCGATTTCATCCACCTGTTGCTGGTCTTGTTTTATAGACTGTTGCTCACTGTCCAGTTGTTGCTTGGAATTAGAACTTGCAGGGTCTAGGTTTGAAACTTCATCCATTTGATTGTCAACATCTTTGGCCTGGTTTTCCAACTGTTGATTGACACCATACTCCGCCTCATTATCAATCTCCAAGTCCTCCCCTTCGAGTTCATCCTCTTCTTTGTTTTGCTCCAACTGGTTTTGCTTTTCCTGGTTTTGTCGGGCAATGTTGTCTTGGTCTTGGGCTACGGATTTAGGGTCTGAAACTTGCGGAGCGGAATCCCCCAGCCTGTCTAAGTTATCCTGTAATCTTTCCTGTGAGATTTCACTTTGATCTTCTATTTGGTTCTCCCCATCCTTCTTAGCCTGGTCTTCTGCGGCTTGTTTGTCTGCCTCGCTTATGTCGTCCGGTTTCTTTTCCGTGCCGTCATCTTCTTCATCCTTTTCTTTGGCTTTATCTTTTCCCCCTTTTATTGCTTTCACGACGGAGGCTATGATATCGAAAAGGAGCTTGACACCCATCAGCAGGCCGACGACTGCCATAGAGTCTTCAAACGCATTCGATTTGAAGAAACTGTTTAAGCCATTTTTGATTTTCGTGCTTTCACTTAAGGACTGATCGACACCAAGTACCTGTGTGGCACTGACCGTACCGACTAGAATCGGCTGGATGGTCCCCCAGTCACCGCTAAGGCCAGTTACCGTGGACAGCGAACTGTAAAGGCACTGTAGACAAATTTGCGGGACTGTATCGGTCAGGCTCGACACCAACTGTTGGGAGGAGAAATAAAGCGCAGTCCCCCCCGAGGTATCATCAGCATCAGCATAATATTGGATGTCATAGTTGCCGTTGGCACTCGTAACCCACGCACCGCTAGAATTCTGGGTGGACACTGCCGGATTGCCGGCTGATTGCTGAGTGAAGACCACCTTGCCCACTGCGGTGTAGGACTCGCCGCTGGACGTGGTGCCGCTTTCGGGGTCAACTTTGCCACTGGACGTGGTGGCTTGGTACAAATAATAGGTGTATGTAGAGGCGAAGTTTGCCCAGGCAAAGGCATAGGTAAAAAGATAGCTGCTCACCAATTCGTAGCTACTGAGCGTGACATTCTGATACGCCGGGTAACCTTGGAAAAAGGCGTTCACTGCCGATTGATTGGCGGACAATGATTGCGCACTCCCCAGATTGACAAAAGCCGTGGCCATTGGGCTGGTCGGGTAAGCACTGATGTTCTGGCAAAACAGCCAGGCGTTGACGGTTGAACTATTTGAGTTCGTTCCGCTACCTGTGGGGGGGGCCGGCGTAGACAGGATAATGTCAGAATAGTAGTCAGTGTTGGTACTCTTGTCGAATTTTTGGCCGACTCCGTTGCTTTGCACGGGGAATAAATTATCCGCCTGGGCAAAGATGAGGTTGTAAATTGGGTTGGCCGTGGGGTTTAACACGATGAAATCAGAGTTGCCGCCATTCGCTAGCGTCTCTCCCTTGGAAAATGACAGTTGTATCAAAGTGCTTTGGTCATAGTCCTGCTCAGTCCCGCTCGTGTTGGAACCGCTGATGCAAATGACACTGCCATCCCAGTTAGTTTGCGGGATTTGGGTTCCCGTGGACGGCAGAGTCAAATTGTTAGTGACTGTTAAGTTATCATCGTAGCTTGGGGTGGACATAGCTGTAGCTCCTCTGTGGGTTCTAAGGGTTAAGGCTTGGTTTGCGTCAAGACTGCAGGCATAGGCAATCTGTTCTAGCTACCGAATTATTCATCCTCGTATTCGTTGCTGTTTTCATCCTCTTTTACCTCCGCTTGGTCTTCTTTCACATCTGTTTCGATTCCCTCCTCAAACTGTTTATCTTGTACTATTTGTTGTTGCTCCTGCTTGCTTAACGTTACCTGCATTTGTTGGCCCTCATTAATCACTCCTTCCTCAACCGACTCAATCTCTTGTTGATCTTGTTTAAGGATTTGCGATGTGGCAGAGCTTTGGCTATCGGCTCCTTCCAACTGGTTTAAAAGGTTCTCAAGTTCGGCATATTCTTGTTGGGATTCCGAACTCGCCCCATACTTCGACTCTTCCAAGATTTGAGACTGTTCGAGCATAATCTCTTCCTCTTCCCCCGCCATTAGAAGCTCGTTACTCCGTGTCCCGCGCTGAATTTGTATGTCTTGTTGGTTGTTTGATAATTGATTTTCTGATGGAATCTCCGAAACATCCCCCGCACCCGACATCCGGTTTAGCATGTCCTGCGCTTCATTGCGCGATGCATCCATCCTTTCTGTGTCATCCTCCCTAAATAATGATGCGCTAGAACCGTGTTGCCCATCGTTATAATCTTTAACATTCCTAGCTGCTTCCTCTGCTTCTATTTTGTTAATATCGTCAAACATTTCACCTTCCTTCCAATCATCCTTTTGCTTATTAAGCTCATCCAGTCGCTTAATCGCCTCCTGTACCCTCTCTTGGGTTTCTTCGCTAGCCTGCCTGAAGGCTTCCTCGTCCGCAATCCTAAGCCTTTCTTTCAATTTGTATATGCCGATGAAAAGCAACGCTATTCCCACGATGCAGCCGACGACCGTCAGCATGACCTCCCACCAACTCCAAGCACCGGCCTCGGCATTGCTGTCCTGGCTTCCCTCCTGATTTTCGAGGTTTATCGCCTTGACCGCTATTTGGTTCGCATTGTGTTGCATGTTGACAGCAAACAGCTTCTGCCCGTTGACGTTGCCGAATAGGATAGGCACGTTAGTGCCTATGTCACCGTTTGACAGGGTCAGCTTGAATAGCGGGTAGTAAGTGCATTGAAAGCAGATCGCCGGCACCGCATCGGTCAGGCTGGACACCAACATGGCGAAAGAGAAATACAGCGGCGTCCCCGTTGTGTCCTTGTCGTCACGGTAATAGTGAATGGCATAGTTGCCGTTGGCATTCGCATTGCCTTGGCTGTCTGTCACCGGGACACTATTTCCTTGCAATGGTTGCTGGGTAAGCACCACCTTGCCCGCTGGGGTTAAGGGGCCGCCGCTGTTCGATGAGTCTGCGTACAAATAGTAAATGTAAGAGGGGGAGAAGTTCGCCCAGGCATTGGCATGGGTGTAAAGATAAGTGTTCACCGATATGTAGCTGTCGAGTGTGACATTCTGGTAATATTGGGTGCTATGAAAAAAGCCGTTCACCGCCGTTTCGATGTCAGTTGCCGATTGGGCCGTTTGCATAACACGGGTGCCCATTTGGACAAATTGCTGGGCCATCGGGCTGGCCGGGTCGGCGCTGATGTCTTGGCAAAATAGCCAGGCGTTGGCTGTGGGGCTGTTCGCGTTGTCCGGGAAAGTAGGCGCTCTGATTGGCATATAGGCCTGCGTGGTGGAATCTAGCGTCTCGCCTACGCTTTGCAGCAGGAACATATCCGGAATGTTGGCCGTTGTTGGCATGGTCTGGCGCTCCTCTTCAGGCTTTCAAGGAATTAAGGTCCGGTTCGCACCAACACGGCCTAATCACCCTGTCCAATTCTCTCCGCCGGATGGGAATCACTTTCCATCCGGATAGCCTTGCGTGTGCTTAGAGGAAACTGGTTACTTGATACCGTTTGGCGTTGGAACCAGCTTATATTTTCCAAACGGATTTTGATATAGGAAAAAATCTGATTTTTCGATCAAACTTTAGCCTTAAATGAACGGGAAATGTGCTGCCGCACGGTGATCGCCGTCGGTGGCTTAGCAGGTCGATGTTCCCGTCTCGCACTCCGGCTTGAGGACAGGGCAAGGAAGGTGAACGGCGCAAAGACCTTCGCGGATGGCGTAGTGGGTCAGTTCGGCAATGCCGCTGAGTTGCAATTTATTCATAATGTGTTCACGGTGGCTGGCGACGGTCTTTTCGCTGATATGCAAGCGTTTGGCGATTTGATGGGTGCTCTGGCCTTCTGCGAACAGTTGTACGATTTCCCTCTCTCGCGAGGTCAAATTCATATGGACTGACATTTCGGATGCCGTGCCAACTGACCTGCAATCGTGCACTACGGCTCTGACCAACTCAGGGGAAAGATAGCTTTGGTTGTCCATCACGGTGCGCACCGCCCGGATCAGTTCATGATAGGCGCAGCCTTTGACCAAATAGGCCGAAACGCCCTTATCCAACACCGCCCGGACCAGACGTGGATCGCCGTGGACGGACAGGCAAACTATCTTGGGTCTGGGGGCTTCGGCTACAATCCGATGGATGGCCTCGAACCCGTTCAGTCCCGGCATCGTGATGTCGGTCACCGCCACATCGGGTTTGAGTTGGCGAACCAAATAAATCAGTTCAAGGCCGTCGTCAGCCTGGCCTACGACTTGAATATCCGCTTCCCGCTCCAGCAAAGACACGAGGCCTTGCCGGACGATAAGATGGTCATCTGCTAACACCACACGAATTCCCATGAAGCTCCCCTATTTTTGTTTAGTTACAGCGTTTTCAGCATCACCGAGTAATTTGATAGCTGGTATGAAAGCGCTCATACTACCATTGGCTTGCTAACGACAAAACTGTTCAAATGCTAAAAAATCACCCTGCCGAAAGGGGCAGGCTGATTAACATCCGCGACCCTGCGCCGGGTGCGGAGTCAATCTCCAAACGCCCGCCCAGGGATAGCATTTGGGCGCGGACACTGGCCAGCCCATAACCTCCCTCGGGCCGCAAGCCGGGCAGTGCGCCAACATCAAACCCCACGCCGTCATCAACGATGCGAATCAGCAGGTTGCCTCCCAGGAGGTTTACCGAAACAGACACATGCCGTGCCAGCGCATGTTTGCATACATTGAACAACAATTCACGCACTACCCGGAAGACCACGGCAAGAACCGGTTCCGGCAAGGGCAGCGGTTCGTTGCCGCCCTCCACGTACAGGGGAAGGCCTAGGGTTTGGCCTAGGCTCTCGATGGCAGCATTGAGCCCCAACAGATTCAACAAGGGATTGCTTAGGTCGAATGTTGCGGTGCGGGTGCTTTGCATCGCCTGTTTTAACAAGGTGTACATTTCCGCAATGAGCGCATTGGCTTCTGTCGAAGGATGGCAATCTTGCAACTCGTCCAATTTCATTTGTAGTAATGTGTGCAATTGGCCGACCACATCATGCAGTCCGCGTGCGATTCGCTCGCGCTCGCGCACTTCGGCCACGGAGATTTCATAAGCTAGTCTCTTGTCCTGGACCTGCCAGGATGGATCGTCGGCTATGCGCTTGCGCAAAATAATCAAACCGCAAAGGATTTCCCCTCCGTCGCCCCAGACTACTTTGGCGCTGGCGCTCATCGGCACCCGGTTGCCATCCCTGTGGAGGACTTCAATGTCACTGTCGCACAATTCAAACTGATGGGTAAGGGCATTCCAAATTTCCCCAGCCGGGTTGTCAGGGGCCAACTCACGGATGGAACGCCCTAAAAGGCTGTTTGGGTCATATCCCAAGGTGTTGTATATAGCCTGGCTGCAGGCAAGAATTTTACCTGTTTTGGGCTTGACACAAAGTGAAGCATCCACACCTTGCTCAAACACGGCATGGAAGAAGAAGTTATCCCGCTTTTTTTTTCATGCTGGCCGTTTAAATTTAATGAACTACGATGATTTTATGGCTAGGCTGGAAGCAATAGATAGCCTGACTTAATCACTTTTGTCCACTAGGGGCATTAGCCGCTAAACAGCGGCTACGCCAATCAAATCGTCCACGGAGTTTGTTTCGAACCAGTCGATGGGAAAGAAGTTAATTCAAATCGGAGATTGGCCGGGCCATAGGATTAAAGCATCCGCGCCATGACAATGGCATCCTCGCGGCCTTTTTTGGCCGGATAATAAGCTTTGCGGGTTCCAATTTCGTTGAAACCTAGGTCTTGGTAAAGCTTGATGGCGACTAGATTGGAGGGGCGCACTTCCAAAAGCATCATTTCGGCATGGTGGCTTTTTGCCACCTCCATGAGCTTTTCCATCATACGCCGTCCATAACCCCGTCCTTGCATGGCCGGCGAGATGCAAATATTAAGAATATGGGATTCCCCTGCGCCTACGGTGACGATGCCATAGGCCACCATCCGCCCAAGCTTTTCACCCACCCAGCAGCAGTAGTTCACGCTCATGCAGTCTTTAAACGTGGAAGGCTCCCAGGGGAATTCGTAAGCGGATTCCTCAATGGCAGAGATGGCCTTGAGGTCGGATTTACGCATCGGCCTGAACTCCAATTCGGCGGCCTCCACTAGGCTGGGGTTGAATTTGGCGTAAAATTCTCTATCCGCGTCATACACAAGCCATCTCCTCAGGGTGTCAAAAAGGCCGGACATAGGGTGCAGGTGTCTCTAGTGTCGAAGAGTTTTACGGTAGGTGTGCAGTGCTAGGCGGAGATCGTCGAAAGCTCTGCGCTTTTCCAATGGCGAACGCAGCAAATAGGCTGGATGGTAGGTGACCACTAATGGCACACTTTGGTAGTCGTGGACGATGCCGCGCAATTTGCCGATGGGAGTGGTGGTTTTCAGCAAATTCTGCGCAGCGACGCGGCCCACGGCGAGGATGATCCTTGGCTTGACCAAGGCCAGTTGCTTTTTCAGGTAGCCCTCACAGGCAGATGCTTCGTCCACTTGGGGATCCCGGTTTTTCGGTGGTCGGCATTTCAGTATGTTGGCGATGAAGACTCGCTCCCGGTCCAAGCCGATGGCCCTCAGCATCTCGTTGAGCAAAAGCCCGGCCCGTCCGACGAAAGGTTCGCCCTGCAAGTCTTCCTGCTCCCCAGGTGCCTCGCCGATCACCATCCACTCGGCGCAGCGGTCGCCCGTGCCAAACACTGTCTGTGTGCGGGTTTGGTGCAAGGCGCAGGCGGTGCAGGAGGCGACTCGGGCCTGGAGTTCTTCCCAGTTGCAACTGGAGAGGGGTGATTGGGTTTTCATCGCGGAGGCATGGGATGGGGCGGCCGGTGCCTGCAATGCAGTTGAATTCACTCCTTCCCTCAACGTGGGAGGGAGCGTAGCGCAAGGGCTTGTGGGATGGGGGCAATCAATAGGTGGCAAAGTAGTGGCGGGTTCCGAACCCGCCACTACAGATTCAGATTGCCCGGGGAGCTTGCGAGGGGGTTGCACCTCAGCGCTTAATTCAACGGCAGTGCCGTGACCAGCAGCCCTACAACCAGATGTTTGCAAGCGCAGTTGCCACGTCTGTATATCCATGGCATCCAGATACAACAGCCGTGTATTTTCTTCAACTGCCATGCTTTTACTTACACTTCAACTGCATTGACTTGTGGATGCATGCGCTTATTGCCGGCCTGCAATTTATTGACTGCATTGATATAAGCCTTTGCCGAGGCAATCACGATGTCGGTGTCGGCACCTAGCCCGTTGACAATGCAACCGTCTTTTTCCAAGCGCACGGTGACCTCTCCCTGGGCATCGGTACCGCTGGTGATATTGTTGACGGAATAGAGGGTGAGTTTAGCCTCGGTGTTCAATAGCGATTCGATAGCCCTCAGGCTGGCATCGACCACTCCCCCGCTGGCGGAGAAATCCGCTTGGTGTTCCTGCTGTCCGGCCTTGATCGTCACCCTTGCCTGGGGTCTTTCGCCCATGCCGGATGAAAAGTCCAATGCCACCAGCTTCACAAACTCATCCTCCGAAGATTCGGCATCGGCCTCGTTCAATAGCGACTGCAAGTCTTCGTCGAAGATTTCATGCTTCTTATCGGCCAATTGCTTGAATTTTAGAAAAACAGAGTTAAGTTCTCCCTCGGACACAAATTCCGCCCCCAATTCGGCCATGCGGGCGCGGAAGGCATTGCGGCCCGAATGTTTGCCCAGCACCATGCGGTTGGCACTCCAACCGACTTCCTCCGCCCGCATGATTTCATAGGTCTCCCGGTGCTTGATGACACCGTCTTGATGGATGCCGGATTCGTGGGCGAAGGCGTTGATGCCGACAATGGCTTTATTGGGCTGCACAGGAAAACCAGTGATGCTGGAAACCAACTTGGAACAGGGGACAATTTCCCGCGTGTCGATATCGGTATGGCAAGGAAAGAAATCCTTGCGGGTTTTCACCGCCATCACGATTTCCTCCAATGCGGCATTGCCGGCGCGTTCGCCAAGCCCGTTGATGGTGCATTCCACTTGGCGCGCACCATTGACCACGGCAGACAGGGAGTTGGCCACTGCGAGGCCGAGATCGTTATGGCAATGGACGGAGAAAATTGCTTGGTCGGAATTGGGAATCCGTTCGCGCAGACGCGCGATCAGCCTGCCGAACTGCTCCGGCATCGCGTAGCCTACGGTATCGGGAATGTTCAAGGTCCGCGCACCGGCTTTAATGACAGCCTCCAACACCCGGCACAGGAAATCTTCTTCCGAGCGGCCCGCGTCTTCCGGGGAAAACTCCACATTGTCGGTGAACTGCCGGGCTCTTTTGACGGCCCGCACGGCATTTTCGACCACCTGGTCCTCGGTCATTTTGAGCTTGTGCAGCATGTGCAGGGGCGAGGTGGCGATGAACGTGTGGATGCGCGAATGCTGGGCATCCTTCAATGCCTCCCCCGCACGGTCTATGTCATCGTCCTTGGCCCTGGCCAGACCGCAAACGATGCTGTTTTTCACTGTGCGGGCAACCGCTTGGACAGACTCGAAATCGCCAGGGCTGGCCGCCGGAAAACCGGCCTCAATAATGTCGACTTTAAGCCGCTCCAGTGCCTTGGCGATGCGTACTTTTTCATCGCGAGTCATGGAGGCTCCAGGGCTTTGCTCGCCGTCGCGCAGGGTGGTGTCAAAAATAATCAGTTTGTCGCTCATCAGATTGCTCCAATATAACTGCCGCCCCATCATCAAGGGATGCCGGCCAGTGTTCGGTTTGGGATTTTTTTTACAGTATTGCGGTTGCGCGTCGATGTTTGCCCATGCTGGGCAGCAGAGCGCGATGCAGCATCTCGGCCAACGGCTGAGAATGGAGCGCTAATGTCTGATTGAGGGATGGTTTATGTATCATTGCGGTTGTCCTAACCGCTACTATAGCAGGTTATGACATGGCTTGCCTAGTTTCTGTCGAAAAAAGCATCGCGGCCTTTTAGGCTACAGTGTCATTCACAAGGAAAAAAGGAGATTAGTTTTCAATCGAAATCACTCTATTTGCCTTTAGAAGAAGGCCGGTGTCCTCTCTAAATCGTTGGGCTTCGCTGTTGATGCTAGTCACAACCAAAGGTCTTTGTTTGTTGCAAACATAGGCTTCCACGGTATCAAACTGCGTAATACCATGATTCTCCTTGAATTTATTAATCGTAATTGTAAGTTGAGTTCTCCCTTAGCTCTAGTGCAGGGTGCAGTCAAAAAGTCCAATGGCATAGGTCTTCCAAACAACCTACTGGCATAGGTCTTCAATCTCCAGTAATTCAGCAAATAGCTCATTGCCCTCAGCCATTTTTTGGTTAAGTTTGTTTTCATCTGACGGCAATCCTTGGTAGGTATCAAGCTTTACAATGTTTCCCTTATCGTCAATTTCATATATTACACAGTCATCTGCTTTAAGCAAAGATGCTAAAGGTACTATATCATATAGTCTTTTATTTAATTCGGGTTGATTTATTTCTGCAATTTTACGATTTAATTGTTCTGATTTAATTGCCAATGTCAGATAATTGATGATATAGGGACTGGGTGTTGTTATGATTAGCTTATTTCCATGGCTCATATTATTAAACGCCACTAAACTATTCAGCACTTGTCTTTGTGAACTGGGAAAGAGGTTTTGCTCAGGCTCTTCCACGATATTTATAAAAGCAGTTTTATTAAATTTTGACGATAGCACCGACAATGCCGCTCTTCTCTGTTCATCAGTCAAATTGTCGTTCGACCATATTCCGGCGACACCTTTTTTAAAACGATCCAACTCGTCGCTACTCATAGGCTTTTTGTTAGTTTCAACCTTCTCTTTTATTGAATTAGCTAGATACCATGACACCAGATATAGCGGAACAACTGATTGAAAACTGCTGGAAGCTTCGGTTAAAAAAAACCTTGTAATCATTTCCTTTGATATTAATTATATTATTTAATTTATCATATTCTATTAAGGTATTGTTTATGGGAAGATTCAATTCCCCTTTTATCTCATTTTTTGCGTTATCAAACTCGGTCAAAAAATCAATCAATGGAGCAGAAGAAAGTTTTAACAATTTTGGGCTTTTGACGGTGCTGATGAAATTTCTTTCAGCCGGAACATACATAATTTGCGGCAATGAATAGACTGGTTTAGAGATTTCTTTTATAGCTAAACTATTATTTGTGTAATCCATATAATAGGAGTTTCCTAGGTATTTTATATCTGAGTGGCATATTCCAAAAGAATCTAAAAAATAGTTTTGAAGCCTTTGATACGAGCAATAAGTATCTCTAAATTTATTCTCTTCCGTAAACCATTTAATGTCAAAGTCACCCCGAGTTAAGGCTTTTTCAATCCAACTGAACGTTGAAATTAATTTGGCTACCGTGCTTTTCCCTGAACCCTGATTACCGATAAACAGCGTCACTTTCTTTACATCCATCCAGCCATCATTGTCCTGATATCCTTGTTTAATGGGGCCAAAATTGTTTATTTTTATTTTGCTCATTGTTGATTTATCCTACGTTACAGCGTTTTCAACATCAAAAAAATACTTGATAGTGGGTAGGGTAGTGCAGGTTATTCGATTGACCTGAATAGTTAACTGAATATCCTTTATTAGGTAAATTTTAAAAATGAAAACGCTGTCTTTGGCCTAATACGGCGGCTCCGCCGGGCCAGTGTAACCGCACAACCCTAGGCGTGGCGAGTTCACCATGGGTATGAGTTCGCCATATTCTTCATGGGGATGGTTTCCAGCGTGAAGTTCGCAGAGAGTTCCCATAACCCCGTCTTCGATCACACATTCCATGCATAACCAAGCGGCAGCTTGCTGGCATTCCTGACATTCATAGACCGGTGGAATGTTACGCATGAGAAGCGTAATCGGATGGGACGTGACGGCTCTGCCTTTGCGATCCCCGACCAATTTTATCAAGGTGATCGACTCGGTGCCAAAATCGTAGAGGTGGGTTAGCTCGTCCTGGAATTCCAAGGCTTTGCCAATCGTGCAGCCATTAGAGATTTCCTGACCACCCCATCCGCCGTAAGAAAACTGACTCATATGCCCGCAGCATTCCAACCAAATCTCCCGCATGTAATGATCTAGCTGTTTCAAAGTGGCCGACCCGCGAATTTCCAAATTTAGCCAGTATTGCGGCTGGCCCTTCGCTTGCACACGCAAATGGCAAAGGGGTTCGCTTTTCCGTTTGGAACCCTCGGCTTCGGCTATTGCTGCTTGCCACGATGCACAAGCTGCCAGATGCTTTACCACACTAGCCTTGGCAATTTCCTGTTCGCAGAAAGCACATTTGCCTTTGGTTTGTTTCGCACGGGCCATTGAAAATTCACTTTTATGTTGAAAACGCTATATTCGTGACACTCAAACCTTACGATGGTCAACTCGACGCTTGCGGCGCAAACTTATCAACGTGACGGTAGGTCCGGATATGGCATAACCCATGAAAAACAGAAATAGGGTCAACGGCGGATTGGCGAAGCCGACTGCGAAGGCCAACATGATGATGATGGCTTTCAAAAACGGCATTCTGCCGCGCAAGTCCACATCCTTGAAGCTGTAGTAGCGAAAATTGCTGACCATCAACAGACCGGTGGCAATGGCCAATACGGCTGCGGTGTAAACCACCAACAGATTGTCGCCGTTAACCTCGTATTGTGCGCAAAGCCAGACGAAACCGGCCAATATGGCGGCGGCGGAAGGACTGGGCAAACCTTGGAAGAAGCGCTTGTCCGCCGTGCCTATTTGGGTGTTGAAACGCGCCAGCCGCAACGCGGCACCGGCACAATGGACGAAGGCCGCAACCCAGCCCAGTTTGCCCAATTCGGCCAAGGACCAGATGTAAAGGACTAGCGCGGGGGCAGCGCCAAAGGAGATCATATCCGCCATGCTGTCGTATTCGGCCCCGAATGCACTTTGCGTATTCGTCATGCGGGCGACGCGCCCATCCATGCCGTCCAGAATCATCGCGACGAAGATGGCAATTGCGGCCAGTTCGTAGTGATGCTTCAACGCCGCCGTAATGGCGTAGAAACCCGCAAACAAAGCGGCTGTGGTGAACAGGTTCGGCAGCAGGTAAATACCGCGCCGACGTTTGGATAGGGTGTCGGGTGCTTCGCTCATGGCTTGGCCTTATGGCTGAAGGAACACGTTAGGTAGGCCATCCCCCCCGGCAGGGGCAATGCTGTTGATACCGTCGTCATACGCGGGGCCGTCCCTGCCCCGCGCACCCTTCGGGTACATGCAAATCCGCTACAGGCGGATGAGTACCGGCATCCAGAACACAGGGACATGAATGTAGGGGCAGGGCCGAAACCCGCCCCCTACTCCATCGGCACTGGGTTTTGGCAATCCATGCCGGAACTATGCGGAAAAGGCCTTGCATCAACAATATTGCAGGGGATGGGCTGGGGCTTCTGCTAGTTTTTGGATTTGTCAACGATCTTGTTGGCTTTGATCCAAGGCATCATATCGCGCAGCTTGGCGCCCACCTGCTCGATTTGGTGTTCGCGGCCCAAGCGGCGCTTGGCCTTCAAAGTTGCAGCACCGCCCTGGTTTTCCAAGATGAATTCGCGGGCGAATTCGCCGTTTTGGATTTCCTGCAAAATCTTCTTCATCTCCTTTTTGGTTTCTTCGGTGACAATGCGGGGGCCGCGGGTCAAGTCCCCATATTCCGCCGTGTTGGAGATGGAATAGCGCATATTGGCAATGCCACCTTCGTACATCAAATCGACAATCAGCTTCAGTTCGTGAAGACATTCGAAGTAGGCCATTTCTGGCGCATAGCCTGCCTCCACCAAGGTTTCAAAACCAGCCTGCACCAGTGCCGTCGCGCCACCGCAAAGCACCGCCTGCTCGCCGAACAAGTCGGTTTCGGTTTCTTCGCGGAAGCTGGTTTCGATAACGCCGGCGCGGCCGCCGCCATTGGCGGAAGCGTAAGATAAGGCGATCTCCTTGGCCCGCCCTGATGCGTTTTGGAAAACGGCGATCAAACTTGGCACACCGCCGCCTTGGGTGTAAGTCGAGCGCACCAGATGGCCGGGGCCTTTCGGAGCAATCATAATGACATCCAAGTCGGCGCGGGGCTGGATTTGCTCAAAATGGATATTGAAGCCGTGGGCAAAGGCCAAAGCCGCACCTTGCTTGATGTTCGGTTCGATTTGCTCCGCATACAGTTTGGCTTGGTGTTCGTCCGGGGCCAGTACCATGAGCACGTCAGCCTGCCTTACCGCATCGGCTATGGGTAGAACGGTCAACCCGGCACTCTCGGCCTTGACCGCAGAGCCCGAACCCGGACGCAGCGCCACGATGACCTCGACGCCAGATTCCTTTAAGTTAAGGGCGTGGGCGTGGCCCTGCGAGCCGTAACCGATGATGGCAACTTTCTTACCTTGGATGATCGAAAGATCGGCGTCTTTGTCGTAATAAACCTGCATGTGATTCCTCTTTATTTTTATCAAACTATAAAACGAAGCCTGTGAAACCTTGATGACAGTTCAGCGGTTTCACGGTAACTTTTTCGTGGCATGCATTTTACACTGTCAGCGCACATCCGCATTCCGATTCTGCATAACTTTAAGTTACAATTAAATCCGAAGCCCATGCCGGAGCCTGTCGGCGATTCTCATTTTGCACTGTGGATTTTTCGCAGTCCACCAACTTTCTAGTCTACTGCCATGCAACAAATTACCGCTGTCGAATTGAATCAACGCCTGCAAGGGTGTGAAACCCCGCCCCTGCTGCTGGATGTGCGCGAGCCGCATGAGTTCAGCTATTGCCATATCAAAGGGAGCGTCAATATGCCGATGAGCGTAGTGTTTTCCGACTACGCCAAACTCGAACCAGAACAGGAAACCGTGGTCATTTGCCATCACGGCATGAGAAGTGCGCAAATCGCCAACTTTCTGCTTAGCCACGGATTCTCTAAAATTGCCAACCTGACTGGAGGCGTGGCTGCCTGGGCCGGCCATGTGGATAAATCTATGCCCACTTATTGAGGGACGGCAGACATTTAGCAAACGGGAAAGTCTTGGGCAATATCCGGCACCTTATGCGGTGCTTCCTCGCCCTCGACTTGGAAAATCACTAACTCCGCAATGCGCTGGGCATGTTCGCCTATGCGTTCCAGTGCCTTCATCATCAGCACCTGGCTAACCGCATTGGCAACGTTGGTCTTTTCGGCCTGAAGTGCAGCCATTAAATTGCGCAACCCGTGCTGGAACTCTTGGTCCAGGCTGGCGTGGAAAGCGTCGATTTGCCGTGCTTGCTCGCCATCCAGGCGTTCAAAGACCTCCAAAGCCGACTGTACGATATCGATGGCAAAGCCGCCTAGCCGGTAAATATCGTCCAACGGCTGGCCGTGGGCATTGCTAGTTCCTGTGGAATGAATGTAGGCCACGAAATTGGCCAGTTTCACGGCTTCATCGCCAATACGTTCCAGATTATTGACTATTTTGGAGGCAGCCAGTACGGTGCGCAGATCGCCCCCCTTCGGGCAGCGTTTGACCAAGATGGCGCAAACCACCGTGTCGGCGGATACCTCCATTTCGTTTACAATCCGCTCACGGTCTATGATGCCTTGGGCGAGCGACAAATCCTTGTTGTGGACTGACTCCAAGGCTAGGCATAATTGGTTCAAAACTAATTCGGCCATTTCCAAGACTTGGAAATGGAGGGCTTGCAGTTCTTCATCATAACGATGAATGGTGTGGCGGTCGAAGGTGCTGGTCATTAGAATTTATACATTATTTTTATAGATTTTACCCTAGAATGTACCCTAGCTGTTCTGGTCCAGCATTGAAAACAGCCTTAGATATATAAGGGGGCCATTTTCCGCCAAGCCGATGCCCTGTGCGCCCTGCCATCCCAAATGTGCAAGGCATGGTGTATGCCTTTTTCACCCAAGACACGGCTTAGATGAAGGTTATTGTCCAAAAAAGGGTCGTCTTGCCCGATGGTCAGCACGATGTCCATATCGCGCAAATGCCGCAGCCGGTGTTCGCAGATTAGGTTGGGCAAGAAATGGCTGGGGTTATGGAAATAAACATTTTCGTCATGGTAGCCATCAAAGAGGTCCCGGAACGACTCCACATTGATGGTCAGGTCGTAGCGTCCGGAAAATGCGGAGAGCTTCCTGAACAAATGAGGATGCCGGAAGGCAATGTTGGCCGCATGGAAAGCGCCTAGGCTGGAACCGTGGGCGATGGTGCAGGGGTGCGGATTGATGGATGACATCAAAGGTAGCACTTCGTTGAGAATATACTCCTCGAATTGCATATGGCGTTGAATGCGGTCTGCCGGGTGCCGCCAAAAGCAATACAAACTCTCATGATCGACGCTGTCCACGCAGAACAATTGGATTTGGCCCGAGTTGATCTTATGCGACAGCGATCCTATGATGCCCATGTTTTCATACTCATAAAAGCGGCCGTCGCGGGTGGGGAAAACCAACACCTTGGCCCCTCCATGCCCGAAGACCAACAGTTCCATGTCGCGCCCCATGCGGTCACTGTACCAGCGGTGATATTCTCTTTTCATAGTGGCTCGAAGAAGCGTTGTAGTTCATCATTAAGACGTTTATCTTGTTCCGCCCGTCCCGGATAATCGAAATGGCCAGCTTCCGCCACAAACAACTCCTTGGGGCCTGCCAAGGCATTGTAGATGGCGAATTGCCCAGGCGGGGCCACGACGGGATCGAACAGTGCCGCCGCCACATGCACGGGAACTGAAATATGCCGCGCGGACAATGCCGCATCATAATACTGCAATGTTTCCATTACGTTACCATGCCTCCTTTGGTGCAGCGACACGGCGGCCCCGCTACCCGTCGTAGGCAACCCCAAGCGCAAGGGCTGATTACCGAACGTCGGCACATTGAGTGCCGCCCGCTGGATGCGCGAGTCCCAAGCAACCGCCATAGCCCCGACACCCCCGCCAAAGCTGGTGCCCTGAAAGCCAATATGCCCTTCAATGGCGGGGAAAAGCTGCAACAACACCGTGACGCTGACCCAAATATCCTCGACGCAGCCGCCCATGATGTAGCTTCGCGGTTTGTCGATGTCATGCAGCACATGATAGGCGGGGTTGTTGGAAACACCCCGATGGCCACTGCGTGACAGCCCGCGGCAACAAGGGAACAGAATAGCAGCATCACTAATCTTTAAATCGAAATCGGGGCCATCCCTGCCGCCGTAACCGTGGCCGACCACCAAACCCCGGCGGATACTCCCCGACTTCGGCACCAACAGCCAGCCGCCAATGCGGAAGCCTTCGGTGGATTGGTAAAAAATGTCTTTGACCGCAAAATCGGGGTGGCTCCATAAGTCCCCCGACAACTCCGCTTCAGGACTGACTTGCAAGGCCTTTTGGTAGCGGGCTTGCCAGAATTCTTCAAATCCCTCAGGTTCCGCCGGCGGTGCAATTTCGAGCAAAGACTCCAGTTTGTGACCATAACTAGGGTCGAAATAAAAAGAATGGTTGAACGATGCCATGCAATGTGATTTTTCCACCCGTGAGATGGATAGTATTTCACCCTATTTGGCGGTCATTGGCAAGCCCGTCAGCAATTCTCAAGTTTGGCGAAAACGCCGTCATTCCGGCAGGGATTGCCGGAATCCAGTGCCACGGATGGTAACTTGCCGTTTCCAAAAGTGTTTGCTTTAGTATCTGATGTTACGCGGTGCCGTTTGTTGGCTGTTGTAGGGCGGCCTTCAGGCCGCTAAACTAAGTCCGTTGCAATTAGGCAGCTGATGTTACGCAACCGTGTAGGCTGTAGCCCGGATGTTGTGGAGTGCGGCGACTTGTCGCCGCCTTTTGCGTTCAGCGGCGAAGAGTCGCCGCACTCCACAAGTTGCCATCCTCTAGCGATGACTGCATAACATCAGTTAGGCAGGTCGAAGCGGCCTGAAGGCCACCCTACAAGTGTTCGCTGCATAACATCAGTTAGTATGCTTGTTACACCCTGGTTTCACATCCCTGTGACCTGATTCCGGCTATCCCTGCCAGAACGACGGACCACAATCATCGTTTTGGTTAAACATGGGAATTAAAGCTACGATTGTGAAAATTAGAAGTCGAAAGTGCTTGCAAAACCCGCGCCTAAGCCCTATAATTCTTTGCATGAACGCGGGGTGGAGCAGTCTGGTAGCTCGTCGGGCTCATAACCCGAAGGTCATAGGTTCAAATCCTATCCCCGCTACCAAATAAAACAAAGGCTTACAGTTAAACGACTGTAAGCCTCTTTTGTTTTATAGGTGTCCAGTAGGCATATAGTAGGCAAAAATGGGGAATACATCGCCGTTGCCCTCTATTCGCCGCCCAGCCTCCAGCCATTCAAGTCCTGCTAATTTCCCCTAAACGCCCAAAACAAACCCCCAGACCTTAGAACATTTTCGCCATAGAATCGAAGTTTTTCAGGCTACCGTGTTATAAAATCGGATTTTCCGGCATGGGTTCATCCGGGTAGTACCCCCATGGCATGACATTTTTCTATCCCCGTCATTTCCTCATAACCGGGGGGGTAATAGTCTTTAAACAAATCGTCGTCATTGTTCGATTTTTCCTCTAATGCGGTAATTCTCTGTTTTAAACTCATTTTGTTGCCTGCTCAAGTTTTTCGATTCGTGACTCAAGGTCGGAGATTTCAATGACCTTGCCTATTTTTTCCAGCATCCAAACGAGCTTGGAACCCTCTGCGGTTTCAATGGTGCCGGTTCTGGCTTCGCGGTAAACTCGGCTCATTTCCCTACGCACATCGTTTAAAGTGTCCAGCTTCGCCCGGTAGCGTTTCCCCGGTTGTGGGGGTAACTCATGGACTTCGCCCGTTCTGCCGTCTATTTCGACTGGCTGTAGCTCGTTCATTTTTGCGCCATTAATTCAATGTTTGCCGGTCGCCAGACAAACCTAAAGCACCACGCAAAACTAGTAGTTTATGTTGCAAATTTTCACAAGCATGGATTAAGCTTTGGTTTTGCCTAAGCAGTTCTGCATTATTCTTGAACGCAACCTCCCATATTCGGACATTATCTTCCGACAAACCGCGCCACTCATCACGTTCAAATTGAAGTTTTGAAATTTCGGCTTTTAGTCGTGTTATTTCGTCGTTCATGCTTACACCATAAGTAATATTTATGTATTTTGTCTTTTCCATAAGGAAATACCTTGTTTAAGTGGAGATAGTGGAGATAAACGGCGTTTTTGGAAAGTTTTCCCCATTTATAAAGATATGGAAAAGTTTGTAAAATCGGCCTACATCTCCACTATCTCCACTGTTTCACCTTACCAACCGCTTGCGGCCTTGTAATTGTTGGCGTATGCCATCGGGTTTAGGCTGATTCCAGACCATAGACTCTTTCCGTTTGATTCCCGTTTGGCATAACCCCGCTCTGACAATCTTCGCCCTAGGCTTACGGAACTGGCAGGCTTAAGCCCGTTGTCCATCGCCCATGCTTTGTAATTAGAGTAAAGTTCGGTTGACGGCGTTTCGCCCCGTGGTGACAGTCCGCAACATTCCGCCAGCCATCGGCCTATCAAGTCTTGCTCGTCGCGGTAATCGCCGGTTGCCTGTTTGATGGTGGCTGGAACATCGGCAAGCCCCCGCCTTTGCCATTCAAGACATCCCTCGGCAATCCAAGCCAATATATGCGGCGATTCGGCCTTAAGCTTGTCCAATAGAGCCGGGTCGCGGTCCTGCTCGCTGAATGTGCGCTTGAATGGCAATAGCCGCACACGTCGCCATATTCCGTAATCGTTGCCCCGGATAACTGGCTTGTGGTTGCCTAGCACCATCAATTTGAATTGTGGCGAGAACTGCACTGGCCCCGCGTAAAGCTGCCGCACAGACAGGGTATCGCCAGCCACAAGGCTTTTAATCAACGATTCAGCCAATGCCGCGCGTCCTCGGTTTCGGAACTTAAAGCCAGCCTAGCACCAATTAGGGCGGCTAGGTCCGGCGTTGCGCTTCCGGCCTGCCGTTTCGATTCGGTCAAGGTTTCGGCGGCAATCGCCCTCGCATAGTCGCCCATCACATGGCGCACGGTTTCAGCAAAAACACTCTTGCCGTTCGCACCCAAGCCAAAGCAAAACAAAAAGATTTGCTCTCGCGTTGAACCTGTCAACAGGTAGCCGCACCATCGCTTAAGCCAGCTTGTAAGGTCAGGGTCATCGCCAAACACTTGAGCAAGGAACGCATTCCAGCGCACAGCCTTTGCCGGGTCGCCTAGCCGTTCGACGTTCAAAGCCTTGGTGATAAAATCGCCTTGCGTTGCCGGTCGGGTCTTGCCTGTTTTCAAGTCCAGCACTAGGCGGCATCGGTCCAGCCCGATAAGGAACGGCCTGGCATCCACCATGCCAAGCGGTAGGCGTACACTTTCGGCATCTTCCAGTAAGGAAACGGTTGCTTTTAGCGTCCTCTCTTTCTGGCTTTGCCTTGCCCATTTTGCGAAGTGTTCGGCATCCTCTAGGCGTTGTGCGCCCTCGGCGTAAATCTGCGCGGGTAACTTTGCTGCAAGCCCTCGGATGGCCGCGCCGTCCGGATTCCATTCCCATGCCCCATCACGCCACAGCAACCAAGCCTTGGTTTCCCAGACATAGCGGATATTTTCCCCGTGGGCATCAATCAACCTCGCTGCGTTGCCGAGTTCGCTCAATGGCCTTGTGGTGGTGGTCCCGTCGCGGGCATCTGCGCAAGGCAAGCAAGGTGCGTGAAATACCTTCGCTTTCACTTTCACCATGTCACCCAAAGCCCGGTCAATTTCCACCCTTACCACGTCCAGCCCTTGGGCTTGCGCCATGTCGTTGAAGTCCCCGCCATTCGGAGGAAACGCCACGCTTGCGCCTACGGCTTGCGCGGCCTCGGTCGCCTTGGTGCGTCCGGGGTTCCCCTCGGTTTGGGTGTCGTCATCGCCAGCAATCAAAAGCCGCGCCGCTGGGTATTGGTTGCGCACCATTCGCGCAACATCGGCCAAATTGCCAGCATTGTAAACGACGCACACGGGAAGCCCACTAGCTTGGTGAAGGCTTGCGGCGGTTGCCCATCCTTCCGCTAAAATAAGCGTTGTCGCGCCGTTTGGGTCGCCCTGCCAACAATGCCCGCCCTTCATCCGTCCGCCCGTCATGAAGCGTTTAACGCCATCGTGGGCAATGAATTGAAGCGATTGAAGCGCACTGTCCGGCCCATAGACGGGAGCGACAAGCCAGCCTTTATAATCGCCATCGACACACAGTCGAAGCCCGTCCGGGTTGATTTGTTTGCGCGTCAAGTAGGCGTGACTCGGCGGCGCGCGTCTGGTTTGCTCCCAGATTCCCTTTGCCTTGGTTGCGGCTTCTTTGTAATCAATTTCGCGTTGTGCCTTGGCTTCCTGCTTGGCCTGCTCTAGCTTTTTGCGGAACTCGGCCTTTTCCCGTCCACGCATGGGCTTGGTGCGCTCGGCTTGCCATGTGTGTTGTTCCCCGGTTCGCCAACAACCGAAAGTCGCGCATTGCCCATCTGCAAAAAGATAAACCCAGCCCGATTTATCGCCGGTCTTGCCGTTGGTACTAAAGCGGATTGTCTTGCCGGGTTCGATGTGGCTTGGCGGGTCGAAACCCGCCGCTTGCATTGCTTCATCAAGGGTCATTGACTAACCCCACAAGCGAAGTAAGACAATCGCCATAAGCAACATAATTTCGGGTAAAATGGGCGTTGTATAAACGAGGAATATTTTCATCCTTTGCCCCCTTTGCCGGTGACTGTTGCAGCAGTCCTGGCCTTCCTTTTTGAAATCCACTTATTTATCAGTCGCCGGTCTTTTGGGATAAGGCTGTACACGCCTTGTCGGACTTCTTTGCCGTCACGGTCGAGGCATGGAACGCGGTCACACGGAATTTCTAATCCCCGCCGTCGCAGTTCGGCTATCAATTCCGGCCCATTGGAAGCACCCGCTATTGCGTCAACATGCTCCCGTGTTCGCGGTCGCACCATCAAGGCATGAATTACCCTTAAATGGCGCGGGTTGTTTGTTCCTCTGAATTTTGAGGGTTCGGTGGTCATACTTGGCCCCCATTTAGAAGGGTCTGCAAGTCGGAAACTCGCCAAGCCAGACGACCATTAATGCGTATTGGACGAATAGGCCCGGTTTCGAGACATGCCCACTTTCGGAGCGTTTGAGGTCTGCGATTAATAAAAGGTGCTGCCTCGCTGGTCGGTAGGACTTCGGGCAATGTGGAAGTAACCGTTTAGCCCCCCCTTTGACGCTTGACCAATTCCCGGTCAAGCGGGGGCGGGCATGGGTGGGGCGGGATTGCCCTTGCGGCGCTCGGCGATCACTTTAGCCAAGTACGGCCAAGGCAGTTGCTTCCGCTTGCGGC
>CAIZPP010000164.1 GCA_903934875.1 uncultured Methylococcaceae bacterium | reverse complement strand
AGGGTGTGTGAAGCATTTGGATATCTTTATGTACAGCATTTTCATCTTAAAAATATACCTAAAACAGACATTCCTTTAACCCTTCAGGTTAACCGAATAACCTGCGCTATCATACTCACTACCAAGTAACTCTTTGATGTTGAAAATGCTGTAGCGCGGGGTCATTTTAGCACCTTGCGCAGGTTTTCAAGGCGGCTGACCATCTGGTCTTTCATCCGCTCCCGCCCAATGGAATGCTTCAAGCCGCTGGCCATGCCGGCGACCTGGTCGGTGGATGTCCTTTGGGCGTAGTAAATGATGGTTCCGTCGCGGTGTGGCAGGCAACCGATAACTAGGTTGATGGAGTTGTACGAGTGGCCCACATAGTAATGCCTGATGGCGATCACGGCAGCGTCGGCTTGGAACTGGACGAGCCGGTGGCCGAGAATGGCCGTGGGCCGGTCCTCCACTTTCCGGTTCAGCCAAAAAAACTGCTCGATGACACTGGCAGGCAACCCGGACGGATAATCCAGCCAGACCTTTTTCAATCCAGAGTAATAGCGGCCCAGAGCCTTGTCGCTGTCAGCGGAGGCGCGCAGTTCGGCGGCGGGATCGGCGGGGGGGACACCCGCAGGGTGGGCGTAGGGCGCAATGCCAGCCAAGCCCCCTCTGCGGTAGGCTTGCCAGCGGTGCAGCAAGATTTCCTGGTAGCGCTTGGATACGGCTTCGGCTTGGGTGGTGTCGTCCGCATCGGCGAGCTTCTCCCGCAGCGGCTTGAAACTGTCAATCTCCTCGACGGACAGATTGAAGCGTTCGCCCGGTTCGGCATTCAGCAGGCCTTCGACTTCCTCGGCCTGGCTGGCTGCAAAGGCAAAACCTTTGAAGGCCTCCACGCCTGCGTCCGGGGGAATCTCCCCGTGCGCCAGCATATCCGAGTCGATGGCCTCCACCTCGGCGCGGCGCAAATAATCGAAAACTTTCGCCAACGGAACCGGCAAATAGAGGGCGGCATCCATGGCCAACTCTTTTTCGCCAGACTCCAAGGCGGGTTGGCTGATGATCTCGCCACGTTCAAGCTTCGCCAGTTGCTTGGGCGAAATGTCCAGCAGCGCCAGCACCTCCCTGGCATCAGGCAAGGCACTGGCGGGAGCAGGAATGGCAAAGCAAAGCACCGACAATAAAACCAGCCGACAAAAACCGCTACGCTGGGTTCTGTCGTCAACAATGGCATCAATCCGCATAGTGTCCAACGCTTCTGTTCTAGGGCTTAGGGGAAGCCCATTTTACTCTAAGCCGTCGAACAAAAGCGTTGCAAGTGGCTTAAACCGCCCCGCGCAACTCCTTCTTTACCTCGATGATCTGTGCCAATGCCTCGTCAAAGGTAACCACGGGGTACTTCGGGTGGTAATCCGTTTTCACGGTATTGTAGACGGTAATCACTTTGTCGGCGGCGCTTTGGCCTTTGAAATCGGTTTTTTCCAATGCCAATTCTTCGTTCAGCTCGTTCCAAACGGTGCCTTCCCCTTCTATCATGGGCAGCAACACATGGTGGATGCCACGGTACTCGGTCTGTATGGATTTGGGTATGTTTTCCACATAAAACACCGCAACCAAATCATCCGCCACATCCGTGCCGTACTTTTCGTAAAACAAGGGCAGATATTCAAGCTTTTCAAGAAATCCCGAGATAAAAATGATTTTATCCACCCCGGCCAACAATGCCACCTGTTTGATGAAGGAAATCGGCGGCAGGCGTCTGCCTAGCGAATCCGCAATCTCGCCCTCCTCCAACACCAGATCGCCGCGAAAGGCATCTAAGTTTGGGGTAGTGGTTTTTTCCTTGATGTTGGCGTTGGTTAGCAACGCACTCTCGTCGTACCTGTTTAGCAGCATGTTTATTCCTCTAGGATGGATTGATGGTCTACGCTTTAGTGATTCCATACAGAATACATGCCATATTCAGTGATTAATTAAAACAGATAGATAGATTCAATGCCTGGTTATGGAATGCACAGCAATGGAACATTTGTCGGGAATGCGACAAATAATCTTCGCCCATTGCATGACATGCCGCATTGTGAGCAAGGCAAATGAAGGCCTCACGCAGCGGCGCAACGTAAAAGCGGATATCGCTCAATCCGGCGGTGCCACCCGGTGGACGGTCATGCAAAAGCCTTCGGCAGGCACTCCAAGGGCCGCATTGAACTTGGCCGACAGGTTCTGGTGCGCAGCGAGGGCGGCCAGTTCGACGATGCCCCCATCGCCGAAAGCCTGCCGCAGGCTATCAATCAGGCCTGCCTCAATTTTAATGCCGGTGCCCGTGATGGCTTCCGCATAGGCCAGGGCGGCTTTTTCCGCATCACTAAACCGTGGCGAGTCCCGAAAGTTGGCCAGGTCTTGCAATTGCTCTGCAGTGACACCCCGATCTAGGGCATGGGAGGCGTTCAAATCGACACAGAAGTGGCAGCTATTAAGTTGCGCGATGCGAGTGCGGAGCAAGGCGCGCAGGCGGCCGTCCAAGGGCGAGGTTTTGCGTTCCAGCGCCTTGAGCATCAATTGAAAACCGATGAAGGCCAGCGGCATGCGCGCCCACAGCCTGACCGGCTCCGGCAAGCCGTGCAGGCGGCGGCGAAGTAGGGCCAGCACAGGCCGCAAGTACCAGGCATAGCGATAGTTATCGGGTGTATCGACAAAACTCATGATGGCTCCATCTGTTTGGCAGGTGACGGCGGGAACGGGTCCTAACCCGCGAGCGGTCTAGGTTTGCAACATTCCCACGCAAGAGTATAGATTTCAACCCAAGTTCAGCAGCATTTTTCCCCGCCGCATTCGGCGACTTGCCTACCGCCCTTGGTTTCAGCGGGTGGCCTGCGGGTTCCAGGCGGTGCGCACCAAGCCAACGGTTCGGCGAGGATTTTTGGTTCTATGCCGATGAAGTGCTTTTGATAAGGGCCTTCGGTCAGGGTGCGGAAAGTCCGTTCGCACACGGCGATGCGTTCGCCGCGTGGAAATAGGTGGCCCTCTTCGTCGCGCACTTCCGCGTAGGGGCCGCGATAGATCACCGCATGGCCCCGGTCCAGGCATTCCCGGCCATGACCTTTATGAGCCACTAAGGTGACGGCGCGGAACTCGATGCCCTCGACGACCTGCCACGCTTCGGTTTCCCATTTGTCCAGGCACACGGCGATGAAGCCTGCCTGCTCGAAGGCGCGCACAAAATCCCGGTCCACGAACGCACCGGAAATGCATCCGCTCCACAAGTTGGGATCGTCCTTCAAGTGCTGCGGCACCGGCTCGTCGGCGACGATGTCGGAAATGGCAACCCGGCCCCCCGGTTTGAGTACGCGGAATATTTCCCTAAACAGTTGCGACTTTTCGTCATCGCCTACCAAGTTAAGCACACAATTGGAAATCACCAAATCCACCGACTGGTCCGCGATCAATGGGCTGGCTTTGCGTTGTGCTGCCTGCCAGGCTTTCAGTGCCGTTAGCGTGGTGGCATCGATAACCGGATGCAGGGCCAGATAGTGCTCCATCCCGTCCACGTCGAGGCCTAAGTCTTGGATGTAACCCTTGTGGAAACGCACCCGGTCGCCACCCAGTTTGACCACCATGTCCGGCTGGTATTTCCGGGCCAAAGCCAGCATGTCATCGTTCATGTCGATGCCGATGACCAGTCCATCCGGCCCGACCAGTTGCGCCGCCATGTAGCAAATCTTGCCGCCGCCCGAGCCTAGGTCCAGCACGATGTCGCCTTCCCGCACATAGCGGGAGGGGTCGCCGCAGCCATAGTCTTTGTCGATGATTTCCTTGGGCAGCAGCTTCAATAGCTCACGGTCGTAATCCACCGGACAGCACAAAGCCTCTTGCCGTTCACGGGCACCTTCGGAATAGCGTTCCCGTACCGAATCTTCCACCAGCATGTTTTTTATCCTCTTGTTGTAAAGCTTAATTGTCGTTCAAGGCGCCGCCGCAGGAACTGCCACTGCCTGCGGTGCAGCCATAGCAATGACCGGCGGTGGCAATGGATTGGCTGTCCAGCATGGCCGGGTCGATTTCCGTCACATGCTGCCGCCGCCCGCCTAGATGCAGCCCCAGCATCTGGTTGAAATCGCAGTCGTAAACATACCCTTGCCAATCAATGCTGATCAGGCTGAGGCACATGACCTTGCCTAAGTTTTCATCGCGATGGGCATCTTGCAACAACTGCAAGTAAGGTTTGAATTGGCCCTTGGACACCAGTGTGCTGCCGAAGCGCTGGATGGGCATGTTGGCCAAGGCGTGGAGCCGATTGAAGACAATGCCATAACGGGCTTGCAATTCGCGATGATAGGCTGCTTCCAGCCCGGCCTGCGGGGGCGGCAAGGTCGGGCCTTGAGGGTTATAGGCCAAGCTCAAAACCAAGCCGCTCCCAGGATGCCCATAGCCTAGCCCGTTGAGAGTCTTGAGGGCGCGTATACTGGCGTCGAAAACGCCGTTTCCACGCTGCCCGTCCACATTGTCTTCCAGATAACAGGGCAGAGACGCGGTGATTTCCACCTGTCGTTCCGCCAAAAAGTCAGCCAAGCCTTGGTAGCCGGGTTGTTCCAGAATGGTGAGATTGCAGCGGTCGATCACCCGTAAACCCAAACCCCGCGCACTTTCCACCAGATAGCGGAAGTGCCGGTTCATCTCCGGTGCGCCGCCGGTTAAATCCAGGGTCGAAACTTGCGCACGGCGCAGCAGATCAAGCACTTGTTCCACGGTTTCCAGGCACATTGACTCTTTACGGGTCGGTCCGGCATTGACATGGCAATGCAGGCAGGTCTGATTGCAACGGTAGCCCAGGTTGACCTGCACGGTGTCCAGTCGGCCACGGACGATGGCCGGGAAGTCGCTGGATTGTAGCAGGGGGAAAACGTCATGCATGGTGAAATTTTATAATCCCGTGGCAAAAAGGAAAGTTTTGGTTACAGCCCTGTGCGTGAATTGATTTGCAAAATAATATAACTTAACAAGTAACTATCCGATGTTGAAAACGCTGTATCTGAATTTTACACTAAGGAGACGCGTCATGAACCATTACCGTGCCAGTCTGATCCTTGTCATCCTAGCGGGTGCCGTGGCTTTTTTCGCCCTAGACCTCCAGCGATTTTTGACGTTGGAGATGCTGAAAGCCCAACACGAGGCCATCGCCAACTATCAATACGGCCATCCTGTCCTTGCCGGTGCCTTGTATTGCATCCTCTATGTGGCGGTCACCGGGCTGTCCCTGCCCGGCGCGGCGGTGATGACCCTGGCCGGCGGGGCAGTGTTTGGATTGCTATGGGGTACGGTGTTGGTATCCTTCGCGTCGACTGCGGGTGCGACCTTGGCCTTTCTCGCCGCCCGTTTCCTGTTCCGCGACAGTGTCAGCAAACACTTTGGCGGGCGCTTGAAGGCCATCGACGAGGGCATGGCCCGCGATGGCTGGCTTTATCTGCTGACCCTCAGGCTGGTTCCAGTATTCCCTTTTTTCGTCATCAATCTGCTTATGGGCCTGACCGCCATCAGCACCCGCACGTTTTACTGGGTCAGCCAATTGGGCATGTTGGCCGGAACCCTAGTTTATGTGAATGCAGGCACCCAATTGGCCAAGATCGAATCGCTGGCGGGCATTGTGTCGCCGACTGTACTGCTGTCTTTCGCCCTGTTGGGAATGTTCCCCTGGTTTGCCCGCCAACTGACCGACAGGCTCAAAGCGAAGCGAGTGTATGCCAAGTGGACTAAACCAAAACGCTTCGACCGCAACTTGGTAGTGATCGGGGCCGGGGCGGCTGGTCTGGTGACAGCTTATATTGCCGCAGCGGTGAAAGCCAAGGTGACTTTGATCGAAAAGCACCGCATGGGCGGCGATTGCCTCAATACCGGCTGCGTACCTTCCAAAGCGCTGATCCGCACCGCCAACTTTTTAAAACAGGCGAGTGTTTCGCAAACCCTGGGCATCGCCCGTACCGAGGTCGAATATGATTTTGCCGATGTGATGGCACGTGTGCAGCGGGTCATCGCCACCGTCGAACCCCATGACTCGGTGGAGCGTTACGGGAAACTGGGCGTGGATGTCATGCTAGGCGATGCGCGTATCACCTCGCCGTGGACGGTGGAGGTCAACGGGCAAACCTTGACCACCCGCGCCATTGTCATCGCCAGCGGTGCTAGTCCGGCCATCCCAAACATAGCGGGACTGGACACTGTGGACTATTATACCTCCGACACGATCTGGTCGCTGACTAAACGTCCCGACCGCCTAATTGTCCTAGGCGGCGGGCCAATTGGCTGCGAGTTGGCGCAGGCGTTCGCCAGGCTGGGTTGCCAAGTGACGCAAGTGGTCCGCACCCGGCTGATGCGGCGAGAGGATGCCGATGCCGCCGCGCTAGTCGAGGCCGCGCTGCAAGCCGACGGGGTGCGGGTGCTGACCCATACCGAGACCCTCCGTTGCGAACGCGATGATACCTCGCAACGCCTGGTGGTACTCCGGCAAGGGTCACAAGAAGAAGCGCTTATTTTCGATGCGCTGCTCTGCGCCGTGGGCAGGACCGCCCGCACCGAGGGCTTGGGCCTGGAGGAACTGGGCATTCCACGGACGGCTCAACACACTATAGAGACCGACGCTTGGCTGCAAACGATTTACCCTAACATCTACGCCGCAGGCGATGTGGCGGGGCCGTTCCAGTTCACCCACACCGCCGCCCATCAGGCTTGGTATGCGGCGGTCAACGCCCTGTTCGGCGGAATTAAGCGCTTCAAGGCCGATTACTCTGTCATTCCTTGGACCACCTTCACCGACCCGGAAGTCGCCCATGTCGGGCTGTCGGAGCAAGAAGCCCGACAGCGTGGCATCCCCTACGAGGCGGTGCGCTACGGCTTGGATGATCTAGACCGCGCCATTGCCGATGAAGCAGCGCACGGCTTCGTCAAAGTGCTGACCGAACCCGGCAAGGATAGGATAATCGGCGTGACCATCGTCGGCGAACATGCCGGCGATATGCTGGCCGAATTTGTGCTGGCGATGCGGCATGGCTTGGGGCTGAATAAAATTATCGCCACTATCCACACCTATCCGACCTGGTCCGAGGCCAACAAATATGCGGCGGGGGTTTGGAAACGCGCCCATGCGCCGGAGAAACTGCTGCGCTGGGTGGGGCGTTATCATGCCTGGCTGCGAGGCTGACGCTGGGTTGTTTTCAGGAGTACAATGGTTCTTGGGAATTTCCAAAGAACCAATACAATAACCCGGACGATTACCACATATTACTACCGCCGTAGGTCGGCAAACCCTTTGCCAGCCTGTGTAATGCGTTAAACTTTCAAGCTTAGGTGCTTAACATCAAGTTACTAGAGTATGGAGGATACAATGAACGCCGTTATTAAAGAAAAAACCATTAAAATCAATCTTCTTGCAACTGAAACTGTAGAAAAGTCAGAATCAGAAGGCGTTACCATGACAGAAGCTGAACGCAAAAAAACAGAGGCTCTAAAACGTATAGATGCCTGCATAGATAGGCACAAATCTTTGCTCCTGAAGCTGGCAAAATGAGTGACGATCCTATTTGGCTTGATAAAGAGTTTGTCCTTTGGCTGCATGAAAGAACTGTTGAAAGAACAGGAGGCTCTCAAGGTGTGCGGGATGAGGCGTTGTTTGAGTCCGCCTTGTCCCGCCCACGAAATCTTTATCACTATGAAGAAGCAGACATTTTCGACTTAGCCGCCGCTTATGCGGAAGGCATATCGAGCAACCATCCTTTTGTGGATGGAAATAAGCGAACAGCCTTTACCGCCGCCGACATGTTTTTAGAGGATAACGGCTATCGGCTAGAATCGGAGAAAGGCAATGAGCAAGAAATCCTGTTTCTAAATCTGGCCGATGGAAAAGTGACCCGCGCAGAGCTT
Source organism: uncultured Methylococcaceae bacterium (assembly GCA_903934875.1). GTDB lineage: Bacteria > Pseudomonadota > Gammaproteobacteria > Methylococcales > Methylococcaceae > Methylumidiphilus. The sequence continues at coordinate 2,461 of CAIZPP010000164.1, read as the reverse complement.
ACCGAGTGGTATAGGCAAAACGCACATGAGATACAGCGTTTTCAACATCAAATAGTTACTTGATAGAACTTCGCCATTGAAAATTGTTTCATTAAATCAATATCATGTAATTATTTCCATAATTTTTATAGTAACTATTAGAATATGAAAACGCTGTAGAACCAAAGAAACTGACAATAAACTGAAACGAAAAGGAGCAACATATGCGTGGAGTGGAGTCAAAAGATATTATAGCTTGGACAGGCTTTATAATAGTGATTCTCGGATGGCTATTTTCAAGGTGGAAAGATCGAACTCACGAGATATTTAAGGAGCGCCTGAAGAAAAGGCTTGATATGTACGATTGTTTGTTTGATGCACTCCTTCCTTTCGTTAATAACAGAGATGGAAGTGTAGATTTGGACAGTGACAAGCTATCTGAAAAACTAAGTTTTACCCGAACAAAAATCCAACTTTATGGATATAAGGACGAAATTGATGAATATGAGCTTTTTATAAAAAAACTAAAAAACAACGATATTAACGGCGTAAATTGCTCACTACAGAAGCTATCTCCAATGATGGTGAATAAATTAAGGAAAGAGCTTGGATATTGATTTTCCATAAAATACAAGGGTAGCCAGTCTAAATTGGTACGGTAAGTCAGCATTCTCATTTTGACTAGAACGCCGTCATTCCGGCAGGGATTGCCGGAATCCAGTCCACAGGGATGTGAAACTGCGGACTGGAAATTACCAGAATCAACCACTTGCTCAGCGACGAGTTGCCCTCCATGGCTTCTGGATTCCGGCAATCCCTGCCGGAATGACGTGTCCCCAACACTTGTGTATAACGGCGAAAGCCGGAACTTGGGAACTAGCCAACGGATGAAATTATATGGCAGAGATTTTGTTTGACGGGTTTGGAACCCGCCTCTACATGTGACCTTTGAGAAAATTTGAATAACCCATGCCCGGCTTGTCGATTATTGTCCCCACGCTCAATGAGGCAGAAGGAATCGTTGCGCAATTGACCAGTTTGTCACCGTTACGGGAACGCGGTCATGAAGTCATCGTCGCGGACGGCGGTAGCCAGGACGGCACAGCAGAACTGGCCCGCCCGCTGGCCGATGCCGTGATTGATGCACCACGCGGCAGGGCCGCGCAAATGAACGCGGGGGCGGCTTGCGCACGGGGCGGGGTGTTGCTGTTTCTCCATGCCGACACCCGGTTGCCCTTCATGGCTGACGAACTGCTCCTTGGCCATTTGGCCGTGAGCGGTTGGGCTTGGGGGCGCTTCGATGTCATCATCGAAGGCTCACATCCGCTATTGCCCGTGATTGCTTGGTTTATGAACCGCCGTTCCCGCTGGACCGGCATAGCCACTGGCGATCAGGCGATGTTTGTGCGAAAGGAAGCGTTCGACGCCGTGGGCGGGTTTCCCGACATCGCTTTGATGGAAGACATAGCCCTGTCAAAAATACTGAAGTCCATCAGCCCGCCGCTTTGCCTAAAAAGCCCGGTGCTGACTTCCGGCCGCCGCTGGGAACGGCATGGCGTGTTGCGCACTATATTGCAGATGTGGTCGCTTAGGCTGGCCTATTTTTTAGGGGCAGACCCGGTGCGGTTGGCCAAGGCTTACGGTTATGGATCGCGCAAGCAGTGAGTCCGTTGCCATCGCCGTGTTTAGCCGTGCGCCGGTGCCGGGGCAAGCCAAGACCCGGCTCATCCCCAGCTTGGGTGCGGAGGGCGCAGCCAGCCTGCAACAGGCATTTCTCAGGCGCACCTTGCATACCGCCTTGTCGGCCCGGCTTGGCCCGGTATCCCTGTGGTGTGCGCCAGACTGCACCCATGCCGATTTTCAACAATGCAGGATTGATTTCGACATCCCCCTCTATTCGCAATGCGATGGAGACTTGGGTACGCGCATGTTCGCCGTGTTCGCTCAGCTATGCGCTAAAAATCCCGTGCTATTGATCGGGACTGATTGTCCCGCATTGACATGCGAGCATTTGCGGCTGGCCGCGACCGCTTTGCGGGAAGGCAACGATGCCGTGTTCCTGCCCGCCGAGGATGGCGGCTATGTGCTGGCCGGGCTGAGGCGGGCCGAAACCTGCGTGTTCACCGGCATGCCGTGGGGTAGTGCCGATGTCATGGCCGAAACCCGCCGCCGTTTGCAGCAATGTTCAATGGATTGGCTAGAGCCGGTTTTGCTTTGGGATGTAGACGGCCCGGAGGATATCGCAAGGCTGAGGTCTTCCGGGCTGTTGCGCGAATGGTTTGGAGAACACAAATATTTGCGGACGGGATAGCTTATCCACGTCCGCAATGCTTTATTCCTTACTGATGTTACGCAGTCATCGCTAGAGGATGGCAACTTGTGGAGTGCGGCGACTCGTCGCCGCTGGACGCAAAAGGCGGCGACGAGTCGCCGCACTCCACAACATCCGGGCTACAGCCTACACGGTTGCGTAACATCAGTT
>CAIZPP010000163.1 GCA_903934875.1 uncultured Methylococcaceae bacterium | reverse complement strand
TGGCAACTTGTGGAGTGCGGCGACTCGTCGCCGCTGGACGCAAAAGGCGGCGACGAGTCGCCGCACTCCACAACATCCGGGCTACAGCCTACACGGTTGCGTAACATCAGTTCTTAACAAAGAAAAATAAAATGCAACCATCCTGCCTGCGAATTGCTATGCAAAATGATAAAATTCAACAAGTAACTCTTCGATATTAAAAACGCTGTAAGGAGACCAAATGAACGAAGCTGGCGGCTACTACCTTGAAGAGCTTTCCGTGGGCATGTCTGCGGAATTTGCCAAAACCATCACCGAAGCAGACATCCTGCTGTTCGGTGCGGCTACGGGAGACAACCAAGCGGTGCATTTCGACGAGGAATATGCCTCAAAGACCCGGTTCAAGGGCCGCATCGCCCACGGCATGTTGTCGGCGGGAGTGATATCCGCCGCCATCGGCAACCGGCTACCCGGCCCAGGGGCCATCTATGTCTCCCAAACCCTGAAGTTTAAGGCACCCGTGCGTGCAGGCGACACAGTACGCGCCAAAGTCACCATCAAAGAAATATTTCCCGAAAAGAAACGAGTCTTGCTGGACACAGTGGCCTCCGTCAAGGACACGACGGTGTTGGAGGGCGAAGCCACCGTGATGGTATCCCGCAAGGCCGACATCGAAGCATCAACATAAGCGTTCCCAGGGTCTCCGTCACTGCCATTAAGTTAAGGATTTTCCGTTCGCCCTGAGTCCTGAGCTTGTCGAAGGGTGGACGGAAAATCCCCATATTATTTACTGATGTTACGCATGGAGTGGCAAAGCTCGCTTTGCCTGTCAAGGCAAGCCTTGACACTCCAAAACGAATCGCCGTAGGTCGGCAATCCTTTGCCGATAACAGCACAGTGGCCTGTGCGTAACGTCAGTTATTTATCGTTAAGCCGTTCATGGTTCGACAGGCTCACCACGAACGGCTTAACTTAATGGCAGGTCGGCGCGGTTTGATGGGCACGGCCTGGCGGCCTTTGCCCATCCTAAGGCAACCGGGGCAGCAGCGGGGCATCGTCGGGCAGGCGCAGGCCGGGGATTAGGGCATCCAACTCGCCCGGCTCGAAGCGGCACTGGCCCGCCTATGCCAAAAGCCGCCGCGCAACGTTCGTATTCCGAAAACGGACAAAAACTCTCACTAGTCGGGTTTGGGACCCGCCCCTACTTCCGCCAAAACGCCGGATTGAACACAACCAACACGGTAAATATTTCCATACGGCCTAGGTACATGGCCAAGGTGCAAATCCACGTCTGGAAATCATTCAGCGATGCGTAATTGGTAGCCGGACCGACTTGGCCAAGGCCTGGGCCTGCATTGTTGAGGCAGGAGACGATGGCGGACAGTGCCGAGATGAAATCCATCCCGGTGACAAGCAGGACAAATGTCAGCAAGACGATGCTCATGAAGTAGACGAAGATGAACCCCAATATAGCAAGTTGGATGTTGGAGTGCACAATCATCCTGCCGAGCTTGAGCGGGTGGATTGCGGTGGGATGGTTGAGAAGAAACATCTGCACCTCGCTTTGTTTCGCCAAAATCAAGGTGCGCATCATTTTGATGCCACCGCCGGTTGAGCCTGTGTTCACCGTGATGCAAGCGAGGAAAAGCATCCATAGTGGGGCGAAGATCGGCCATACGCCAAAATCGACACTGGAAAAACCACAATCGGTGGCGATGGAAATCACGTTGAACGCAGCGTTCCGCAGGGCTGTCAGATAATCAGGGTATACTCCCTCGGAGAACAGATAGGCGGCGATAAGCAAGCAGCTCCCCAAAATTAAGGCCATATAGGGCTTGGCTTCGACATCGTACTTGTAAGGGTTGAGGCTTCTGTTCCGCACGGCGAGGAAATGGGTGGCGAAGTTCATGCCGGAAAGCAACATGAAAACCATCAATACGCCCTCAATGGCAGGCGAGTCAAAGTAAGCGATGTTGGCATCATGGGTGGAGAACCCCCCTAGGCCCAGGGTGGAAAAAGCATGGCAAACGGCATCCAGCCAATCCATGCCAGCCAGTCTCAGCGCCAATATGCAGGCAAGGGTGGTTCCTGCATAAATGGACCACAGATTGCTTGCCGTCTCGGTGACCCGCGGGGTAAGTTTGCTGTCCTTCATCGGCCCGGGCGTCTCCGACATGAACACCTGCCGCCCGCCAATCCCGAGGATGGGCAAAATGGCCACTGCTAGTACGATGATGCCCATGCCGCCTATCCAGTGCAATTCATGCCGCCAAAGGTTGATGGCGGGGGGCAGCTTGTCCAATCCGCTAAGCACGGTCGCTCCGGTGGTGGAAAGCCCCGACATGGTTTCAAAATATGCGTCGGTGAACGATAAGTCAGGAAGGTATGCCATCAAAGGGAAGGCGGAAATCGCGGCCATTCCGCTCCACGCTAAAAGCACCAGGATGAAGCCGTCTTTTGCCTTGAGTTCCCTGGAATAATCCTTGGCGAGTAACCACAATACGCCGCCGCTGAAAAAAGTGCTTAACAAACCCTTAATGAACAGCCACACGGTGCCGTCGTTAAATATCCGAGCAGTCAGAATGGGTAATATATAGGTCGCGCTGAAAATCATCAGCATAATGCCGAATACCCGGGTAAGAGAAAACAATCTAATCATGTTTATCCGTAGGCTCTGGGGAGTCGGAAACTGGGGGATTTTCTGCGTCAGTTTGAACCCTTACATCGCCAGTGGTATAGGGCGCTGCGGTAGTAAAGCAACATTGAACTCCCTCTCCCTCCGGGAGAGGGTTGGGGTGAGGGCCAATCGAATGTAGCTTTACTACCGCAGCCATCTATAGATGCTTGTCAGGCGTGCTGGCGAGGGGTTTGGATTGAGTGGCTTAGCGAGGCAGTTCGGACGAACCCATTAGATATTCGTCCACTGCGCGTGCGGCCTGCCGCCCTTCCCGTATGGCCCAAACCACTAAGGATTGTCCTCGGCGCATGTCGCCTGCGGTGAATACCTTGCCTATGGAGGTTTGGTAGTTTTTCGTGTCGGCCTTAACGTTGCCGCGTTCGTCCAGATCAACGCCGAGTTCTTGCAATAGGCCATCCTGCACCGGATGCAGGAAACCCATGGCCAAGAAAGTCACATCGGCTTTGATGATGAATTCGCTGCCTTCAATTTCGTTCATCACCCATCGCCCATCCTGGTTTTTCCATTCCACACGGGCGCAACGCACTTGCCGGAGTTGGCCGTCCTCGCCCTCGAATGCCTTGGTGGTGACACAAAACTCACGGTCGCAGCCTTCCTCTTGGGAGGAGGAGGTCCTAAATTTGTTAGGCCACAAAGGCCAAGTCAAGCCCTTGTTTTCCTTTGCCGGCGGCTGGGGAAGAATTTCAATCTGGGTGACATGCACGGCCCCCTGGCGGATCGAGGTGCCGATGCAATCCGAACCGGTGTCGCCGCCGCCGATGACAAGAACATGCTTGTCGGCGGCGCTGATGGCGATTGTGCCGGGTATGGCATCGCCAGCGTTGCGCTTGTTCTGCTGCGGTAGAAAGTCCATCGCAAAATGCACACCCTGGAGTTCGCGCCCCGGCACCGGCAAATTCCTCGGTTGCTCCGCGCCTCCCGCGAGCACCACGGCATCGTAATCGTCAAGCAAGGTTTGCACGGGAATGTCCCGGCCTATATGGCTGTTAGGCCGGAAGGCCACCCCTTCGGCCTGCATCTGGCCAATGCGCCGGTCAATGAGGTGCTTGCCCATCTTGAAGTCTGGAATGCCATAACGCAGCAAGCCACCGATGCGGTCATTCTTTTCAAACACCACCACGGCATGGCCGGCGCGGGCCAATTGTTGCGCACAAGCCAAACCCGCAGGGCCAGAACCGACGACAGCCACCTTCTTTCCGCTACGTCGCGGTGGTGTTTGCGGCTTGATCCAACCGTTTTCCCAGCCCTTGTCGATGATGGCGCACTCAATGGACTTGATGGTGACCGGCTGGTCGTCCAAGTTCAGCGTACAGGCCGCCTCGCAGGGCGCGGGGCAAATGCGCCCGGTGAATTCTGGAAAATTGTTAGTGCTGTGCAACACATCAAGCGCCTCCCGCCACTGGTTCTGGTACACCAGATCGTTGAAGTCGGGAATGATGTTATTGATGGGACAGCCGTTGTGGCAATACGGAATGCCGCAGTCCATACAACGCGCACCCTGCTTGCCGGCCTCTTCGTCGGTCAGGGAAATGACAAACTCCTTGTAATTGTGGATGCGTTCCACTACGGGCTGATAAGTCCGGTCCTTGCGGGAGATTTCCATGAATCCAGTGGGTTTTCCCATAAGTTATTACCTTTTATGTTTTAGTTTTGTCAAGCCGCATGGATGGTTGGCGGCCAGTGGGATAATTTCCATAATTACCCTCCCGGTTGGCTGGCTTGTTAATGCTGTTTTATGCTTTGGCCAATCCTAGCCTGTTGGATTTTCTCCAGTGCTTTCTTGTAATCAACCGGCATGACTTTGACGAAAAGTGGCAGATAGTTCGCCCATTCATTCAAGATATGGCGGGCGCGTTCGCTGCCAGTGTAGCGGGCGTGGCGTTCGATCAAATGGCGCAGCCTTTTGGCATCGTGGTTGGTCATGTCATGCATGATATCGACTAGGCCGTGGCTTTCCAAATCGTCGCCGTTTTGGTCCAAGCCTTGCGAAACAATATTTTCCTCGGGGATCGGTTCAAGTTCGACCATGGCCAGATTGCAGCGTTGCTCGAAATTGCCGCTGGCATCCAGCACATAGGCTACGCCGCCTGACATGCCGGCGGCGAAATTGCGCCCGGTGGAACCCAGCACAACCACCACACCGCCAGTCATGTATTCGCAGCCGTGGTCGCCTACGCCTTCCACAACGGCAACCGCACCCGAGTTGCGCACGGCGAAACGTTCGCCCGCCACGCCCCGGAAGTAACATTCGCCACTAATGGCACCGTACAGCACGGTATTACCGACAATGATGTTTTCTTCTGCCTTGAACTGGCATTCTTTCGGTGGATAAATGACGATGCGTCCGCCGGACAAGCCCTTGCCGACGTAGTCGTTGCCCTCGCCTTGCAGTTCTATGCTCACGCCTTTCGCGAGGAAAGCACCGAAACTTTGGCCGGCTGTGCCCTTGGCCAAGATCGAAATGGTGTCTTCCGGCAAACCTGCATGACCATACCGCCTCGCCACCTCGCCGGAAAGCATCGCCCCGACCGTGCGGTTGGTGTTACGCACCTGGGTTTCGATAGTCACGGGCTTGCGCTCTTCCAAAGCCGGCTTGGCCTGCTCGATCAAGTAATGGTCCAGCGCACGATCCAAGCCGTGGTCTTGGAATTCGCAATTGTATTGTGCCACCTCGGGGCCAGCATCCGGCTTGTGCAGGATTTTACTGAAGTCGATCTTCGATGCCTTCCAGTGGTTGATCGCCCGGTTCATATCCAGTTTTTCGGAATGGCCGATCATCTCATTGACGCTGCGGTAGCCCAATTTTGCCATGATCCCGCGCAATTCCTCGGCGACGAAGAAAAAGAAATTCACCACATGCTCGGGCTGTCCGGTAAAACGCTTGCGCAGTTCTGGGTCTTGGGTGGCGACGCCGACCGGGCAGGTGTTCAGATGGCATTTGCGCATCATGATGCAGCCCTCGACAATCAACGGAGCGGTGGCGAAACCGACCTCGTCGGCACCTAGCAGGAAGGCAATGGCCACGTCACGGCCACTTCTGACCCCGCCGTCTGCCTGCACGGCGATGCGCCCGCGCAACTTGTTCAATACTAGGGTCTGGTGGGTCTCGGCCAAACCGATTTCCCAAGGCAAGCCGGCATGTTTGATCGAAGTGATCGGGCTGGCCCCGGTGCCGCCGTCATAGCCTGCGATGGTCACATGGTCGGCATGGGACTTGGCCACGCCCGCAGCCACCGTGCCCACACCAATCTCCGCCACTAACTTGACGCTAATGCGGGCTTTCGGGTTGACGTTTTTCAGATCATGGATAAGCTGGGCCAAGTCCTCAATGGAATAAATGTCATGATGCGGTGGCGGGGAAATCAGCCCGACACCGGGCGTGGAGTGGCGCACTTTGGCGATGATTTCATCCACCTTGTGGCCCGGCAACTGGCCGCCCTCGCCCGGCTTGGCACCTTGCGAAATCTTGATTTGGATATCATCGGCATTGACCAGGTATTCCGCAGTGACACCAAAGCGACCGGAAGCCACTTGTTTGATCGCCGAGCGCATCGAGTCGCCGTTGGCTAAGGGTTTGAAGCGCTCCGATAATTCGCCGCCTTCGCCAGTGTTGGACTTGCCGCCGATGCGGTTCATCGCAATCGCCAGCGTGGTGTGTGCCTCATAGGAAATGGAACCAAATGACATGGCACCAGTGGCAAACCGCTTGACAATGTCCTTGGCCGGCTCCACTTCATCCAAGGGAATCGGCTCGGCGGCGAATTGGAACTCCATCAAGCCGCGCAGTGTCAACAGGCGTTCGTTCTGCTCATTGACCAAACGGGCGTACTCTGCATAGGTCTTGGCATCGTTGGCGCGGGTGGCATGTTGCAGCTTGGAGATGGTTTCCGGTGTCCACATATGGTTTTCACCACGCACCCGGTAGGCATATTCACCGCCCACATCCAGTGCGTTTTTATAGATGGGCGCGTCACTGTAAGCCAAACGGTGCCGCCGGACCGTCTCCTCGGCAATTTCAGCCAGCCCCGCACCGCCTGCGGTGCTGCTGGCCCCGGTGAAGTACTGGTCGAGGAAGTCTTGAGACAAGCCAATGGCGTTGAAAATTTGCGCACCACAGTAGGACTGGTAGGTGGAGATGCCCATTTTCGACATGATTTTAAGCAAACCCTTGCTGACCGCCTTGATGTAGCGTTTGTGGATTTCGTCTTCGGACAGCTTTTCCGGCAGGGTTCCCCGCATATGGGATAACGTGTCAAAGGCCAGGTAGGGGTTGACCGCCTCCGCGCCATAGCCTGCCAGCACGGCAAAGTGGTGGACTTCCCGTGCCTCGCCGCACTCGACCACCAAGCCCACCTTGGTGCGCAATCCTGTGCGGGTCAGATGGTAGTGGACCGCCGAGGTGGCCAGCAAGGCCGGAATGGCAACGAATTCGGCATCCAAGCGCCGGTCGGAAAGCACCAAGATGTTATTACCGTCACGCACCGCCTCCTCCGCTTGGGCGCACAGGGATTTCAGCGCCGGTTCCATGCCCGATGCCCCGCTTTCCGCCGTGAAACAAATGCTTAAGGTCTTGGTCTTGAAAGCCCCTGCGGTACGCGCTTCAATGCGGCGGATTTTTTCCAAATCCTTGTTGCTGAGGATCGGCTGATGGACTTCCAAGCGCTTATAGGTACCCCCCTCATTCAGCCCGAGCAGGTTGGGGCGCGGGCCAATATGCGAGACCAAAGACATCACCAATTCCTCGCGGATCGGATCGATGGCCGGGTTGGTGACTTGGGCAAAGCCCTGCTTGAAATAATCGAAAAGCACACGCGGGCGGTTGGACAGCACCGCCAGCGCGGCATCAATGCCCATCGAACCGACAGGCTCCTGCCCGGTGAGTGCCATAGGCTGGAGGAAGAACTTGATATCTTCTTGGGTATAGCCGAACGCTTGCTGCGCATCAAGCAGCGTCTGTTCGTCGGGTGCCATTGCAGCCACCTCGGGCGGTAGGCTCTCCAAGTGGATTTGGGTCGCGTCCACCCATTCTTTGTAAGGTGCGCGTTCGGTCAGTTCCGACTTGATTTCCGCGTCGTCAATGATGCGGCCATGTTCCAAGTCGATGAGGAACATCTTGCCCGGCTGCAAGCGCCATTTCTTCACAATCTTGTGCTGCGGAATATCCAGCACCCCCATTTCCGAAGCCATCATCACATAGTCATCATCAGTGATCAGATAGCGTGCCGGCCTTAAGCCATTACGGTCCAGGGTCGCGCCAATCTGGCGGCCATCGGTGAAGGCCACGGCGGCGGGGCCGTCCCAAGGTTCCATCAGTGCGGAATGGTATTCATAGAAGGCGCGGCGCTTTTCGTCCATCAACGGGTTGCCGGCCCAAGCCTCGGGGATTAGCAACATCATCGCGTGGACCAATGAATAGCCACCCGCTACCAGCAGTTCCAATGCGTTATCGAAACAAGCCGAGTCCGACTGGCCGTCGGAGATCAGCGGCCAAAGCTTGTCCAAGTCCCCGCCCAACAGTTCGGAGGACATCGAATCACGCCGCGCAGCCATCCAATTCACATTGCCGCGAACCGTATTGATTTCGCCGTTGTGGGCGATCATGCGGAACGGATGGGCCAAGTCCCAAGTAGGGAAGGTATTGGTCGAGAACCGCTGATGCACCAAGGCCAGCGCAGAGACCAAAGCATCGTTTTGCAGATCGAGATAGTACTCACCCACCTGGTCGGCCAGCAACATGCCCTTATAAACCAAGGTGCGGGATGAGAAGGAAGGCAGATAGAAGGCTTTGCCACAGGACAAACAAAGCTCGCGCACCGAATTTTCAGCCTGCTTGCGGATCACAAACAATTTGCGCTCAAAACCGTCTTGGTCTTGCACATTCGCTCCGCGACCGATGAAGACTTGCCGGACAATCGGTTCCACCGCTTTGACCGATACACTCAAGCCTTGGTTGTTGACTGGCACGTCGCGCCAACCCAGTACGGCCTGCCCCTCGGCTTCAATAAATTGGGTGAGGATTTTTTCGCACTTCGCCCGTTCTTCATCAATTTGCGGCAGAAACACCATGCCCACGCCATATTCGCCCACTGGGGGCAAGGCCACGCCCAGTTTGGCGGCTTCTTCGCGGAGAAAGGCATCCGGGGTTTGAATGAGTATGCCCGCGCCATCACCCGCCAAAGGGTCGGCACCCACCGCCCCGCGGTGGGTCAGGTTTCTAAGGAGTTCCAAACCCTGCTGGATGATATGGTTGCTTTTGTTGCCCTTAATATGGGCAATGAAACCCACGCCGCAAGCGTCGTGTTCGTTGCTTGGGTCATACAGACCTTGTTTGGCGGGTAAAGTGTTGTGACTCATTTTTTACCTCATTCGACGTGTGAAGCACTGTGAAAATTTCACCGTTTCGCATGGCATTCGGACAGGCAAAACTGGTTTGCGTGCCTCGTTGTTGGCGATCAAAGTGTCTGGTTTTATACTAATTTATTGAATATAAACATTTATTTAAATGGCGAGCTAGCCATCCAAAGCGCAAAAAGCTAGTCAATATAGGAAATTTGGCTGCACATTTCAAGCCTTTTAGGACTTACGCAAAAACGTCTGCCAACACCGTTCGCCCTGAGCCTTGAGTTTGCCTAAGGGTCGAAGGGCGAACGGCACTTGCAACGCCCCTGTATGCTGCGACAGGCTCAGCACGAACGTGGCTTTGCGTAAATCCTACCTTTGTAAAAACGTTGGGCAAAATTCCCAATCCTTAAAGATAAGGATAAACCGCATTAAACGATAATGCGACTTTTTTCCGCTTTTCAGCCCCTGCATTCTTTTTAATTGTATATTCACTAATTTTACAGTGTTTTCAGCATTACACCTTAATTCGATGAATCTAGTTTTGCAAAGCTCTCTCTTGATTAATATAGAACTCTGCGGAAGCAAAGCAAGCTTAAACTCCCTCTCCCTCCGGGAGAGGGTTGGGGTGAGGGCAAATCGAATGTAGCTTTACTTCCGCAGAACCCTATAGCAATTCTCAGTTTGGCTTGAAGCCCCTATAGGCCAAGGACGCTAACAAGACAAGGTTTGGCCCCGTCATAGTCAAAAAATTTGCCATCCATGGACGCTGGATTTCGGCAACGCCGATTCTAAATGAAATCAATCTGGCGTATCATTCTCACATCATGCTGCCCAAACCACGGCGAAATGGAGGAACCCCTAAGCCATGCCCACTTCCCAGCAAACACCGTTCAGGCCCATCATCCGTTCCACCCCAAAATCCGAGCCGCTGCTGCGTCTGCAAGGTGTCCGCAGCGGCTACCGTGAAGCGGGCGAATGGTGTGAAATTTTGCGCGGCGTTGATCTTGTGGTGGACGAGGGCGAGCAACTCGCGCTAGTGGGCTTGAGCGGTTCGGGGAAATCTACTTTGCTGCACCTGATTGGGGGCTTGGATGTGCCCAGCGCAGGCAACATCACTTTTGACGGCGTTGACCTGGCCCGCTTAGGCGAACCGGCCCGTAGCCTTTGGCGGCGCAGCCATGTCGGTTTCGTTTTCCAATTTTTCAATCTAATCTCCACCCTCAACGTGCTAGAAAACGTGCTGCTGCCTTTGGAACTGAATGGCATTGGCGAACGCAAGGGGCGCGAGATGGCAATGGACATGCTGGCCGAAGTCGGATTAGCCGACCGTGCGGGGAGTTATCCAGACCGGCTTTCCGGGGGCGAGCAGCAATGCGTTGCCATCGTCAGGGCGCTGGTCCACCAGCCGCAGTTGGTGCTCGCCGATGAGCCAACCGGCAACTTGGATTTTGCCACGGGAGAAAAAGTACTCGACCTGCTGGACCGGCTGGTCAGGGCACGGGGCAAGACTTTAATCCTGATTACCCATAGCGCAAAAGTGGTCACTCGTGCGGATCGCATTATTTGGCTGGTCGATGGGCGTTTGGACGCGGCATTTTGATATGGCTATTTTAAGGCGAGCCAATCGCCGTCATTTTTTTCACCACCCCATACAGTTGCTGCTGGCCATTTTCGGTGTGGCCTTGGGAGTGGCGATGGTGGTTTCCATCGACTTGGCCGCCGGCAGCACCCACCGGGCATTTTCCTTATCCATGGAAGCATTGACCGGCCGCTATACCCATCATGTGAGCAGCGGACCTGCCGGTTTGCCGGAAGCGTTTTTTACCCGGTTGCGGGTCGACGAGGGCTTGCGCGAAAGCGCCCCCGCCGTCGAAGGCTATGCCACCATCAACGGTAGCACACTCCGCTTAGCCGGGTTCGATCCCTTCACCGAACGCAACCTGCGCAGTCGCTTTGTCCAGGCGGCGCGTAGCGACGATGCCGTCCGCCTGCTGACTGAACCCGACACGGTAATGTTGTCGGCGCTGACCGCCCGGCGCTTGGGAGTCCGTCCGGGAGAAACGCTGGAGGTCAATATCAATGGCCAACTTCGCACACTCAGGGTAGTGGCTTATGTGGAGGGCAGCGCAGCGCCCGACCCGGCCTTGGAGGGATTGGTTTTGGCGGATATCGCCACGGCGCAGGAATTGTTAGGAAGATTGGGCGTGTTGGATCGCATCGACCTAGTCCTAACCGGCGGCCCTGAACAAGAACGACATATACGCAGCCTGTTGCCGCCTGGAGCCGAATTGGCAAGTGCGGCGGGACGCAACTCGGCGACACAGAGCATGACGGCGGCGTTTGAACTAAACCTGCGGGCAATGAGCCTGCTCGCGCTGTTAGTCGGCATCTTCCTGATCTACAACACGATGGCGTTTTCCGTGTTGCAACGGCGGGAACTGCTCGCCACGCTACGCATTGTCGGCGCGACACGCGGGCAATTGCTGCGGGAAGTCCTCATCGAAGCGGCTGCGCTAGGATTTGTCGGTGCTGTCTTTGGGCTGGCATTTGGCGTGTTGGCGGCGCATGGCTTGCTGCACATGGTCACCCGCACCATCAACGACCTTTATTTTGTGTTGACCGTCAACGAATTCATCCTTGATCCAATGATTTTATTGCGCGGCCTGGCACTGGGCATCACCGCCGCCGTCGTCGCGGCTTTGCTTCCCGCGCTAGAGGCTGCCTGGTCTTCGCCCTTGTCGTCGCGCTCCCGCTCTGAAGTGGAGAACGCAGCCCGCCGTGGCTTGCCCTGGCTGGCGGCGGCGGGAACCTTGGGCATCGCAATCGGCATCGGTTTGTTGCAGGCGGATACTCTCGGCCTAGTTCCCGCCATCATTGGCGTATTCCTGTTGCTGCTCGGTTACGGCCTGCTGACCCCGGCGCTGTTGCTGGGTTTCGCCGCCTTGACGGTGAGGTTCGCCCGCTTGGCCGATGCCTGGCTGGTCCGTTTGGCCGTCCGCGGCGTGGCGGCATCGGTGAGCCGGGCCGGGCTGGCCATCGCCGCGTTGACCATCGCGGTGTCAGTCAGCGTCGGTGTCGGCACGATGATAGAGAGTTTTCGCGGCACCATAGAAGAATGGCTGACGCAGATTCTGCAAGCCGACATTTATGTTTCCACCCCGTCCTCTGCTGCCCGCCACAGCCCCCCCTTGCCGGAAGGGTTGCAAGAACGCCTCAGCCACATCGCCGGGGTGGACAAAACCGAAATAGGGCGGCGCATTGTCATTTCAACCTCTTTAGGCGAAAGCGACTTGCTGGCACTGGACCCGCCGTATATCGGCCGCCCCGGATTACGCTTCAAACACGCCGACGGCAAGTCGCTTTGGGCTATGTTTCCAACCATGCAGGCAGTCTTCGTTTCGGAAGCCTATGCCCAGCGGCACCGCTTGAGCGTGGGCGACCACTTCAAATTGGCTACCGACTCTGGACCAATCTCCCTGCCCGTGGCGGGAATTTTCTTCGATTACCGATCCGACCAAGGTTTGATCCTAATGCATAGGGCGCTTTACAACCATCTTTGGAAGGATAAGCTCTATACCTCGGTGGGGCTTTATTTGCAGCCGGGTTTTGCGTTGGCAACAGTCCGCAGCGAAGTCGAACGCCTACTCGCTGAACAGCGCCAACCGCTGCTAGTCCGCTCCAATCGGGAAATACGCGCCACGTCCATGGAATCCTTCGAGCGGACTTTTGCCGTTACCCAAGTGCTGCGGCTGCTTGCCGTGGGCGTGGCGTTTGTCGGCATCCTCAGTGCGCTGCTGGCCTTCCAATATGAGCGCAAGCGTGAACTCGCCATCCTGCGCTCCACGGGCCTGACCCCGGCGCAAGCCGGACGCTTAGTGCTGCTACAAACAGGCTTCATGGGCTTGACGGCTGGCCTATTGTCCATACCGCTGGGGCTTGCCATTGCGCTCGCGCTAGTGCGGGTCATCAACCTGCGTTCCTTCGGCTGGACCATGGACTTGATCGTTCCCCTTCCCCCCTTGCTGGCGGCGGTGGCTTTGGCCCTAGTTGCCGCGTTATTGGCCGGCCTTTACCCTGCATATCAAGCCATGCGGGTGCAACCTTCGTTGGCATTGCGCGAGGAAAAGAAATGAACTACGGGCGATGGCTGGCCGGACTCTCCTTCATCATGGCCTTGGCTGCGTGCGGCCAACAGGAACAAACCGGGGAAGGCGTTGCGGCAACCTTGCGCGCACCCGATAACGCAGGCTTCGAGCGGGCTTTCGCGCCCAGGCCATTCACGTTTCCGGCAGACCACGGGCCGCATCAGGATTACCGCGACGAATGGTGGTATGTCACCGGCAATCTGGATGGCGCACAAGGGCAGCGTTACGGTTTCCAGATCACCTTCTTCCGCCACGGACTCAAACGCGGTGCCACGGCCAGAGCCTCCCACTGGGCCACCCAAGATGCCAATATGGCGCATTTTGCACTGACCGACGTGGATGGACAAAAATACACCTCCTTCCAGAGAATCTCGCGTAGCTCAATAGGCCTGGCCGGGGAGCAGGCCGAGCCGTTCAAAGTATGGCTGGATGACTGGCGCATAGAGGCGGCTCCGGGGGGAGGCTTCCCCTGGCACTTTCGGGCCAGCCAAGACGGGATTGAACTGGACCTGCAATTGGACCCAAGCAAGCCGCCCGTATTGAACGGCGACCAGGGCCTGAGCCAGAAGAGCGCCGAGCCAGGCAACGCCTCATATTATTACTCCATTACCCGCATGGCCGCCAAGGGGCAATTGAAGCTAGCGGGCCAGACGATTGCGGTCACTGGCCGAAGTTGGCTGGACCGCGAATGGAGCACCAGTATGCTGGCGGATTACCAGGCCGGATGGGACTGGTTTTCCCTGCAACTCAACGATGGCACCGATTTGATGTATTTCCGTATGCGCAACAAGGACGGCAAAGACGACCCGGCCAGTTCAGGCACCTTCGTCGCGCAAGACGGGCAGTCCACCCCCTTGCCCCGCAATGCGGTCTCGATTGAAGCCCTGGAATTTTGGGAAAGCCCGGCAGGCGGACGCTATCCAGCCGAGTGGCGATTTACCCTCAAAGCCAGCGCCCGTACCTTTACCATCCGTCCGCTGCTTGCCGACCAAGAATTCCGCCATGACGCCCGCTACTGGGAAGGCGCGGTGGATGTGCTGGATGCCAAAACCGGCAAACCCGTCGGCAGGGGCTATGTCGAACTCACCGGCTACGCACCGGGGAAAGTGGAAAAAAGCGGCGACTAAACTACCGCGTTTTCAGGATATTCTGATCGTTCCCACGCTCTTCGTCACTG
This sequence comes from uncultured Methylococcaceae bacterium, assembly GCA_903934875.1. Taxonomy (GTDB): domain Bacteria; phylum Pseudomonadota; class Gammaproteobacteria; order Methylococcales; family Methylococcaceae; genus Methylumidiphilus. The sequence goes on along the minus strand of CAIZPP010000163.1, from coordinate 343 downwards.
CCATTAAGTTAGGGATTTTCCGTTCGCCCCGAGTCCTGGGCTTGTCGAAGGGTGGACGGAAAATCCCGATATCAATGAGCAGGCTCGCCGCCACACCCCGCCGAATCGGGTTCGTTATCCTACGGACCGGTCTTTCGCCTCGGGTTGCTCCCCACCCCGCCTCGCAGCGACGCAGTTACCTTTGGCTACAAGGTTGATAGCTTGCCTTGACATGGACCTGCACCTGCACCATGTTGATGATATGCCCTCACGGGCGCACTCATTTCGGCAGGGATGCCGAAATCCAGGCCAGGGAAGGTAACAAGCCAACCAATTTAAGCCTATCATAATCAACCAGCTTGCC
>CAIZPP010000162.1 GCA_903934875.1 uncultured Methylococcaceae bacterium | reverse complement strand
TTGCGCCTTACCGCGTTGAGGAAAGACCATTAGTGTATTATTATACGAGTTTACATGATTGGTTGGCTTATATTTCTTAAAAGGGTGTGTGAAGTATTTGGATATCTTTATGTACAGCATTTTCATCTTAAAAATATATCTAAAACAGACATTCCTTTAACCCTTCAGGTTAACCGAATAACCTGCGCTATCATACCAACTACCAAGTAAATCTTTGATGTTGAAAATGCTGTAACGCTTCAAGTTAACTGAATGTCTTGCCTTTTGATACTAGCCATCAAGTAACTATCCGATGTTGAAAACGCTGTATGCCTGATTTCGAATACATTGCCCGGGATTACTCTGGCCGGCAGCATTCCGGCACGGCAACGGCGCAAACCCAGGACGAGTTAATCCGCAACTTGCGTGCGCAAGGGCTGTTGACACTGGAGGCCAAGCCCCTAAAGCTACGGAAGGCTGGCGAGGCCATCAGCCTGAACCCGTTCGCCTACCGTTCGATACGGTCCACCGATGTGGAATACAGTTTCCACCAATTGTCGGTCATGCTGCGTAGCGGCATGCCGCTGCTTGACGCACTGGCAATCACCGCCGAATTCTCCAGACCGGGGGCGAAAAAAGTCTGGGTTCAGTTGGGCGAACAGATACAGAAAGGCGAGGCGCTTTCCACCGCCATGGACAAACACTCGGTGTTCGGCGACATGACGATCCAGTTGGTCAGCGTAGGCGAACATACCGGCAACCTTGATGCGGCACTCATCCTTGCATCTGATCATCTCGAACATCGGCGCGTATTGCGCCATCAATTGATCGAGGCCTTGAGTTACCCAATCTTCGTCATTGTCTTCGCCATCGGCGTGGCGATTTTCATGCTGGTCAAGCTGATCCCCGAAGTGAAAAAATTTATTTCACTGATGGGCAAGCAACTGCCACCGATCACCCAGGCTTTGATCGACACATCGAACTGGATAAACGCCAATTTGCCGGGAATCGCCGCGGTGGTGGCGATCACCTTAATATTGGCGCTTCTGATTTACCAATGGTCACCTGCCCGGCTGTGGATGGATAGACTAATGCTACATATTCCGCTGTTCGGCGGGCTGCTCCGCCTGTCGGGAACGGCGATTTTCGCACGCGGCTTGGGAACCCTGTTACGCAGCGGCGTCAGGCTGACCGATGCCTTGCAGGCTGTGGAAAAACTGCTAGGCAATCGCTATTTGCGGCATTGTGTGGCGAGTGCGCGTGAGTCCGTGGCGCAAGGCTCCAGTTTGTCCGCCCCCTTGTTGGAGACGAATGCCTTTATGCCGATTCTGCCCAGAATGATCGCCGTGGGTGAAACTTCGGGCAAAGTCGATGATATTCTGGAAGAGATGGCAGCCTATCATGAGGAGTTGATGCAATGGGCGCTCAAACGGATAGTGGCGATCATCGGCCCGGCCACAACGATTCTAATTGGCGGTCTTATCGGCTTCGTCTACGCCGCCTTCCTGACTGCGATGTTCGCGGCGGCAGGAGGCTCACCGAAATGACATTACTGTCCCTTGCCGTTGCGACTGTGTTATTCTGGACTGCCAATGCCCTAGCCGAAGAAAGCCCCGCCACGAAACCTTCGCCCAGTTCCGGCGCAGCCTCGGCAATCGAGGCCAAACCGCTGCGTGACCCCACGGTGATGTCCCCGCGTTTCCGCGAGGCGCTGCGGAACCTATCCCCCCCAGGCACCCAGCCGATGCCGGGTGGGCAAAACAATGCCGCGCCGCCCCCGACGCCGAAAATACCGCTCATACGCCTGATCGGTTTGATCAGTGGCAACGCCGGAGAACCGTCCGCACTGCTGGAGATAGGCAAGGAACAGCCCTATCTAGTCGTCAAAGGGAGTGAAATTAGCCTGCCCGGTGACGATTCATCGGCGGGAGGAAGCATTGAGGTCAAGTCTGTGACGCGTTCAGGAGTCCAGTTGCTGGTTAAACCATACAACAAAACCATTATCCTGCATTAACCCGTACAGCGTCTTTAATATCGAATAGTTACTTGTTGGGTTATATCATTTTTCAATGCAATTCGCACACAGG
>CAIZPP010000161.1 GCA_903934875.1 uncultured Methylococcaceae bacterium | reverse complement strand
GATCTTCAGAAACCGCCATTTGGCCCAGCAGAGGCGTGGACGCCAGCCAAGTTTATGATAATGTCTATTTTAACGCTTATAATAATGCACTAATGGACTCCCCTCAATGCTGTAAGGCGCAACAGGCGTGTTCCGTCGTTTTGGCAACGTCTTTTGTTGACCGTCGAAACTGCCTATGTGCCATTTTTTTCACCGCCAGGAGTCCCGATTTGCATTCATGTACAGCGTTACCGGGAGGCTTCCATATGAACACCAACTTAAACAACTACGAAACAGACCACGATGCTTGGGTCGTAAATCAAGCCGCCTTGTTGCGGGCAGGACAATTGAACACCTTGGACATCGAGCATATCGCCGACGAATTGGAAGAAATCATGGGCAACAATCGCCGTGAGCTGCATCGCCGTTTCCGTGTCTTGATCGGGCATTTGCTCAAGTGGCAATTTCAGCCGGATAAACGCACGCCAAGCTGGCGGTCCACCATCCGCAACCAGCGTAACGACATCGAGGATATGATAGAGGAAAGCCCTAGCCTGAAACGCCTAATCCCCGAAAAAATAGCCTTGGCCTATCCAAAAGCGGTCGCATTGGCAAGCGATGAAACCGGATTTCCAAAAAAGACTTTTCCGGTTACCTGCCCTTACACTGATGCCGAGATATTAGACGATGAATTTTGGCCCGAGCAACCAAAATAGACGTGTTGGTCAGCAAGCGCATCAAGGATGGCGGCTATTTTTCCCATGAATCCCGCTCATGACTGATAAAGGCATCAATTTCATCGGCGGAATTTCCCCAAATGCCACGGGCTACCCCAGCGAATGATTATAGTTACAAAAACACTAAGGTGATATCCAATAAAGAACATCACATCCAAAGGCCAAGCTGGTGCTTGGCGCTCCCAGAAGGAACGCCAAGCACCAGCTTGGCAAGGTGATTTGCGGAGGAATTGTTCTAGATTTTCGTGGACAATCCATTTCGGTTGTGGTGGATTCATTATTGGAAATCACCTAACCGGAATTTGCTCTACGCTTAGACATCAGTGTTTGTTGATTGCCATACTGCTAGCCATTAGTTTATTGCTTCAGTCTTGCACAAGCCCGACTGAGCTTCTACTGCGGCAAAGTTCTGATTTAGGTTTTACTCATCGCACCTTCATCGTGCAGGGGTTTCAACTAGAAGCTTTTGCCAAGGAAAACGCCGAACAAGAAGGCGTTTTACATGTCTATCTAGAGGGCGACGGCCTGCCTTGGTGGTCAGAATACAGTATCTCAGCAGACCCTACCCCTAGAAACCCGTTGATGTTGCGCCTGATGGCCTTGGACCGGTCGCCGTCACTGTATTTGGGGCGGCCTTGTTACAATGGCCATGCCCAAGACTTGGGCTGTTCGCCGCTGCTTTGGACGAATAGGCGTTATGCGCCGGAAGTGCTGGCGGCTATGGAAGAAGCCCTAACTGTTTTTTTGCACGGGCGTCGCTATTCCGGTTTGATTTGGCTAGGCCATAGTGGTGGCGGTGCACTGGCCTTGTTGCTGGCGCAACGGTTTCCCGCAACTCGTGCGGTAGTCACAGTAGCGGGCAACGCCGAAATTGATGTTTGGGCTGATCTGCATGAGTATAGCCGTTTGCAAGGCTCGCTCAACCCCGCCGACTTTCAAGCAGGGGAATATCCAGAAACCCATTATCTGGGCGGGAGGGATGAGATAATTCCGCCGTCAGTGTTTCAGCCAATACTGCAAAAAAGACGCAACGCGAAAGTCGTTGTAATACCAGGATTCAGCCATGTTTGTTGTTGGGACTCGCTATGGCCTAAAATTCTCAATGAATTACTGTAGGAGAACGCTACCATGCCCTTGCAAGATTCCACAAACGGAGACGACGAACGCACACGACTCCCCAGCGCCTCCGAGCCATCTAGCCTTGTCGGCAATGCAAGCGATGCCACCGTGGTCAAACCTCTACACCCGGCCAGAGCGGATGATGATGCGACAATCCTTCAGCCCGCGTACCCAGCCACGCTGGATGCCGATGCCACACTCGTCCAACCTACGCACTCCAGTGAGCCTGACAATACAGCTAGCCTAGTATTTGCCGAAGCGGATAAACCCACTGTTATCCATCCCGCTTTAAATAACGGATTGGCCTACCCTGCCACGATGACTACTCCCGGCATCGCAAAATCATTACTAGACACCCTAACAGGGGAAAGCCTCACGGCATCGTCCTCACTCAAACCTGGCCAGGAACTCAGTATAGGGGTGGTACTCAAGGAACGTTTTGTGCTGAAGGAAGAATTGGGCAGGGGGGGCATGGGCACCGTTTTCAAGGCGCTGGACTTGCGCAAAGTGGAGGCCAGCGACAGGGAGGCTTTTGTCGCGCTGAAAGTGCTCAACATAGATTTCCGCGACAACCCGGTTTCACTGATTGCGCTGCAACGCGAAACCAAGCGGGCGCAGACGCTCTCCCATCCGAACATCATTACCGTTTACGATTTTGACCGTGACGGGGCGCATGTATTCATGACTATGGAATACTTACAAGGCCACCCGTTAAACGCCCTTATCCGTGAACTTCCCCAAGGCGGCATGGGGTTTAAAAAAGCTTGGCCTATCATCGAGGGAATGTGCGCTGCCTTGGCCTACGCCCACAAAAAAAACATTGTCCATTCCGACTTCAAACCCGGCAATGTATTCATCACCGAGCAGAACGAGGCAAAAGTGTTGGATTTCGGCATCGCCACGGCGATAGGGCGAACCGAGAAAGGGGGGTCGGATGCAACGGTGTTCAACGCCCGTGACCTGGGCGCGATGACACCCGCCTATGCCAGCCTGGAGCAACTTCGCGAGCAAGCGCCCGACCCACGCGACGACATCTATGCCCTTGCTTGTGTGTGCTATGAACTGCTGACCGGCCAGCACCCCTTTCGTAAGCTGTCGGCAGAAGATGCGCTGGGCTTAAATTTACACCCTCTGCCCATTCCTGGAATGAAGCGCAATCAATGGAAAGCCATGCAGCGTGGCTTAGCCTTCAAACAGGAAGACCGCATCAAAAGCGTGGACGAATTTGCCAAGCTATTACAGCCGCATGGAAAATTGTTCTACACCGCTTGGGCGGCGGGGGTTCTGACAGCAGTTATCACTGGAGCGAACGTCTATCTGAACCTTATATCTCCGCCGCTACCCCCCCCGCCTATTGTCCAAGAACTCACCCCAGAACAACAAACAAAAATCAAAGATTTGCTTGATCTCGCTGATGTCCATTTTGATGTGGGCTATCTCACTGCACCGACCGGGAGCAACGCCCTATGGGCTTATCGCGAGGTGCTGAAAATGGACCCTTACAATGAAAAAGCCATCGCGGGCATCAAAAAAATCGCCGATGCCGAGGAACAGGCCGCTTGGGAGCTTTATGAAAAAGGCGAGCGTGCGCAAAGCTTGAAAAAGGTGCTGGAAGGGCTAGATGCCGACCCCCATCACCTAGGATTATTGAAATTAAAAAGTAAACTGGAAGGTTGAAATGGTGCTTGGTCATCGCTGCGCCCATAGGCACCGTCACAAATATGAGTGCGGCGACTCGTCGCCGCATTGGGTGTAAAATGAACAGATTTCGATGCAACGAACTTGCACCAATATAAGCCATTGGGTTACAGCGTTTTCATCTTAACAAACTGATGTTACGCAACCGTGTAGGCTGTAGCCCGGATGTTGTGGAGTGCGGCGACTCGTCGCCGCGTTTTGCCTCCAGCGGCGACGAGTCGCCGCACTCCACAAGTTGCCATTCTCTAGCTATGACTGCGTAACATCAGTTCGTTAAGATAAAAACACGGCCAGTCCCCAAATTGGATGAGTGACCCTCTATTTATGCACCATAATAGAGCGCTCTATCCTAAATTTGCCATCATCAAATAATCCACAACTCAACTGCTTTTTATAACACATTGTTTTTTATTGTTAAACTTATGCGTCACCCACACCTGATTTTGCTAATGGCCTACATCTTGCTAATTATCGGCTATGAATAACATAGCTCCTGCCAAATTTTACCGCCGAATCTTGGATAATTTATCCGATGCGGTGCTATTATTCGACGATGCGCTCACCTTGGTGTACATCAACCAGCCGGGAGAAATGATGTTTGCTTGGAGCGCCCGGCATGTGTTGGGAAATCGTGCCCAACAAGTGTTTTTCTTTAGCGACCAAGGCATGGAGGAAGATATGCGCAGAGTGCTCGCTTCTGGCAATACGCTGACCAAGCGCAACGTGGTATTGGCCCTGCCGCTGCATCCTATGACCGTCAATGTGACCATGTCTCCTGTTTCTGACGAGCAAACACCCATGTTATTGGTAGAAGTCCAACAGGTTGACCGGCATCTGCGCATATCGATGGAGGAGCAATTGATGGCCCAGCAGAATGCGGCCAAGATGTTGCTGCGTGGGCTGGCCCACGAAATCAAGAATCCACTAGGCGGCTTGCGCGGTGCGGCACAACTGCTGGACCAAGAATTGCCCGAGGATGAATTGCGCGAATATACCCATATCATCATTGAGGAATCCGACCGGCTACAGTCCCTTGTTGACCGGATGCTGGCACCGAACAAACCTCCCCAAAAGATACTAATCAATGTCCATCAGGTATTGGAGCGGGTGCGCCAGTTGGTGCAGGTGGAAGCACCGGGAGGCGTGCAACTCATCCGGGATTACGACCCCAGCATGCCTGGCCTGCATGGAGACGGCGACCAACTGATCCAGGCGATACTGAATATAGTGCGCAATGCCGCGCAATCCATAGGGGATAGAGGCAAAATCACTATCCGCACCCGCATCCACCGGCAAGTAACCATCGGGCTTAACCGCCATGCACTGGTTGCCAAGATTGATGTCATTGACGACGGTCCCGGCATCAAGCCTGAGCTGTTAAACCAGATTTTTTACCCCATGGTGACGGGACGGGCCGAAGGCACTGGCTTAGGGTTGTCCATCGCCCAATCATTGATTAGCCAACACGGCGGCCTGGTCGAATGCGAAAGCAAGCCCGGCGAAACAATTTTTTCGATTTTTCTGCCCTTGGAGAAGACGCATGAGTAACGCGGTTCAAGTCTGGGTGGTCGATGATGACCGCTCTATCCGCTGGGTTTTGGAAAAGGCCCTGCAGAAAGCCTCCATCCAGACCCGCAGTTTTCCCAATGCCAGCTTGCTCTTGGACGCACTGGAAGAGGCCCAGCCCGATGCCATCCTGACCGATATCCGCATGCCCGGCATTGACGGATTGGAGTTGCTGGACCGGCTACAGGCCAAACAGCCTGATTTGCCTATCATCATCATGACCGCGCATTCCGACTTGGAAAGCGCGGTATCGGCCTTCCACGGCGGTGCGTTTGAATACCTGCCCAAGCCTTTCGACGTGGACGAAGCGGTGGATTTGGTGCGTAGGGCGTGCAGCCACGGCCAGAGGAACCGTAAAGAACAGACCAAATCCGCCCCGGTGGCCCCAGAAAAATCACCGGAGATTATTGGCGAAGCACCGGCCATGCAGGAAGTGTTCCGCGCCATTGCCAGGCTGGCACGGTCCAATATAACCGTACTCATCAACGGGGAGTCGGGCACCGGCAAAGAACTAGTGGCGCGTGCGCTGCACCGGCACAGCCCCCGTTCCGACAAGCCTTTTATCGCCTTAAACATGGCGGCCATTCCCCGCGATCTACTGGAGTCGGAACTGTTCGGACATGAGCGCGGTGCTTTCACCGGCGCACAGGCGAGAAGGGCCGGGCGGTTTGAACAGGCGGATGGGGGAACCCTGTTTTTGGACGAAATTGGCGACATGCCCCAAGAATTGCAAACCCGTCTGTTGCGGGTGCTTGCCGACGGCGAGTTTTTTCCGGTCGGTGCCCATGCACCGATCAAAGTGGATGTGCGAATCATCGCCGCCACCCATCAAAACTTGGAAAATCTGGTTCATGATGGGCGTTTCCGTGAGGATTTGTTCCACCGACTTAATGTGATACGCGTACACATCCCCCCCTTGCGCGAACGACGCCAAGATATCCCATTGTTGTTAAGGCATTTCCTGCAGGAGGCCAGCCACGAACTTAACGTGGAGCCAAAAAGTCTGCTGCCTGAGGTGGAAGAGGTGCTTTGCAAGCTGGACTGGCCTGGCAATGTCCGTCAGATGGAAAACACCTGCCGCTGGATCACCGTCATGGCGGCAGGCCGGGAAGTGCATGTCGACGACCTGCCGCCCGAACTGTTGCAGGCCACGCCCGAGGCATCCCCCGTCGGTGCCGCATGGGAAGACGCCTTCAAGAGTTGGGTGGATGCCCAATTGAAAAAAGGCGACCGCAACATCGCCAAGGAAGCCATCGACCAGGCGGAAAGCATTCTCATCACCACAGCCCTGCAATTCACTAGGGGACGCAGGCAAGAAGCGGCAAAATTGCTGGGTTACGGTCGCAACACGCTGACCCGCAAGGTTAGTGAGTTGGATTTGGATGTTTGAACCCAGTACAGCGTTTTCAACATCAAAGAGTTACTTGATAGCTGGCATGGAAGGGCAAGACATTCAGTTAACTCGAAGCGTTAGTTGAATATCATTTTTTAGTTTTATTTTAAAGATGAAAACGCTGTAATACCAGAAACTGGTGCTTTCAGGACAGGGTTAGCCACTGCAAAACAGAAGTAAGCTGCGCTTGCTAGGTCATGTTATTGCGGTGCGTAACATCAGTTCTTCAGTTCATCCCTCAAATCGCGCAGTCTCAGTAAGCTGTGCGTCCCCAGTTTTCTGTAAATAGCAGCGCGGTGGGTGATGACAGTGGATACTTCAATAAACAGAGCCTTCGCTATATCCTCATTGGACTTGCCTGCCGCTATTAGCAAAAAGACTTTCATTTCCTTAAAAGTTAATTGACATACTGGGGAATTCAGAAGGCTGGCACGGTGCTTCAATTTTTCATAATCGTCTCTGGTCAAGGTAGCTGGGTTTTGACGCACCCAGGCCAGAATCGGCGGTTCCGGCGGTTCGTCGTTGCTTGCGTCTTCCTGCGCCGGATTCATGGCTATGCGCAATGCCCCCCACAATTGATAGCCGTCAAACGGCTTAAGCAGAAGCGCCTTCGCCCACCTGCCCAGCTCGAACATGGTGGCATGGTTGGCTTTGCTTACTGCAGTTATCATGACGACTGGCGTTTTAATGTGCTGTCTGGCAAAATCACCAAGCAGTTGCATCCCGTCCATACCACCGGGGAAGCAGAGATCCAGCAGGATGCAATCAAACTCTTGTGGCTTGGCCGAATTGAGGAATGCTTCCGGCGAGTTAAAAAAATCGACACGTTGATGACCGCCTTCAGCCTCAATTAAGGCCCGTAAGCCAAAATAGACGGCCTCTTCGTTGTCAATTACCGCAAAATGGTATTCCTTTTTAGGTAGGTGCCCTTGAACTATCATCGTTTTTCCCCACTATTTTTTCCTAAGGTTTTGTTGGCAATCGGCTTGGCCAGTTCAATCGCCGCAGGTATGCTGGTTGACCGGCTCGTGCGCGTGGAACCCTTGGCCGAGTTCCACCGTGCAGCCGGGGAAATATTTAGCACCGTGACCGGTCGTTGTCAAGTAAGATGTCGCATTTTCAGCTTTGAGTTTGTGTGAGTTCCTGCTTTTTTTGATGGTCGGATTTGTCTGGGTTGAGGGAGACAGTTTCGGGTCTATTCCAATTGCGAATGTCGCCTGACCATCGT
>CAIZPP010000160.1 GCA_903934875.1 uncultured Methylococcaceae bacterium | reverse complement strand
CTTACGACCTGATGTTACGCATGGAGTGGCAAAGCTCGCTTTGCCTGCCAAGGCAAGCCTTGGCACTCCAAAACTAATCACCGTAGGTCGGCAATCCTTTGCCGATGGCAGCACCGGGGCCTCTGCGTAACGTCAGTTACGACAGCGGATTTCCACCAAAGACGGGCGCGTCCAAGACGAAAAGCCCACCGCACCCGGCGAGACCATCAGCACAGCGGCCGTGCTGACCGAACACTGCATTGAGGCGGAGTGCCTGTACTAATGCTGTGCTAGGGCATATCAATCATGCCAAAGAGTATTTACAAGTAACTGTTTGATATTAAGAATGCTGTAAAACATAAAAACGCTGTATATGCTATAACTTTCGGAGAGTACCTATGTACAAAAAATCAATGTGGCTGGCGTTCGCATTCGCGGCAGGCATCCAAGCCAATACGCCAGCAGTTGAGCCACCGCAATCCCCATCCTTGAAGCCGTTGCAGCAGCAAGTGGAGGCGGCACACTTAACGGCCAAAGTAATCGGGGAGCACCACTACAGGCCGGTTGCCCTTGACGATGCCTTGTCGGAGAAAATATTTGACAGCTATCTGAAAGCGCTAGACCCCGAGAAGATGTTTTTTGTGCAAGCCGACATCGACCAATGGAAAGAAGCCCGTTCCAAACTCGACGATGCCCTTCTGACTGATAATTTGGAGCTTCCTTTCGCCGTTTTCAATCTCTATGCCAAGCGCGCAATTGAGCGTTTCACCTACGCCGACAGCTTGCTCAAGGCAGGGTTTGACTTCCAGCAAAACGAAAGCTACCAATACCTGCGCGAAAAGGAGCCTTGGGCGAAATCCGAGGACGAAATTAAGGAATTGTGGCGTAAACGGGTCAAGAATGACTGGCTGCAACTCAAGCTTGCCGGTAAGGACGACAAAAAGATTGTCGAAACTTTGAGCAAGCGTTATGAGAACTTCTTGAAGCGGATGTCCAGACTGAAGAGCGAGGATGCCTTCCAAATTTTCATGAATGCCTACACCATGACGGTTGACCCCCACACCAACTACATGGTCCCCAGAACCTCGGAAAATTTCGACATATCAATGCGGCTCTCCCTGTTCGGCATAGGCGCTGTGCTGGAAGACAAAGACGACTACACCACGATAAAGGAACTCGTACCCGGCAGCCCTGCGGCACTGTCAGGAAAGCTGCAAGCAGGCGATCGCATCCTCGGTGTGGCACAAGGCAACAAGGGCACCATGACCGATGTGGTGGGCTGGCGTCTTGATGACACGGTTGCCCTGATTCGCGGGCCGGCTGATTCCGTTGTGGTACTCGACGTTGTCCCCGCCGATGCCAGCCCGGATTCTGTGCACAAACTGGTTTCTCTGGTCCGCAAAAAAATCAGCCTGGAAGACCAGGCCGCTAAAAAATCAATTCTCTCCCTGGTCGATAAGGGGGCATCCCATCGCATAGGCGTGATTTCCCTGCCCACATTTTATGAGGATTTTGAGGCCCGCCGCAAAGGTGAGTCGGATTACCGGAGCGCAGCACGGGATGTCTCGCGTTTGCTCGGCGAATTGAAAACTGAAAAGGTCGATGGTGTGCTGATAGACCTGCGCAATAACGGGGGTGGCTCATTGACCGAGGCGATTGAACTGACCAGCCTGTTCGTCGGTCCGGGGCCGGTCGTGCAGCAGCGGGATGCCAGCGGGGAAATCACCGTGGCGAAGGGCAATGCCCCTGCTGCAACGTGGGACGGCCCGCTAGGTGTGCTGATCAACCGTGGGTCGGCATCGGCATCGGAAATTTTTGCCGCCGCCATCCAGGACTACCATCGAGGACTGGTAATTGGTGAGACGAGTTTTGGCAAAGGTACTGTGCAAACCATGGTGAACTTGGACCAGCTTGAACACAGCCAGGCTGCTCAACTCGGTGAGCTAAAGCTGACCGTTGCCCAATTTTTCCGCATCAATGGGGGCACCACGCAACTGCGCGGCGTTACGCCTGATTTCAGTTTGCCGGCGACCTCGGACGCAGAGCATTTTGGCGAGTCCAGTTATGGCAACGCACTTCCCTGGATGCAAATCGGGGCTGCCGAGTATCACGCGGCCAATGATACGCATGAAGTCTTGCCGATGCTCCAACAGCGCCATGACCAGCGCGTTGCCAAAGACAAGGACTATCAAAATCTGCTTGAAGACCTAGGCGAGTACAATCGGCGGCGCAAAGAAACCCAGATATCCCTTAATGAGCCTGAACGGCGGCGTGAACATGATGCTTTGGAAGCGAAGTTGAAATTGCGCGAAAAGGAAGCCGGGGCTGGGGTGGAAAAATCCTCTCCAAATTCAGCCACGGCGACCCCACCCGTCGATGCCAGCGCGGATGCGGATAATGATAGCGATGAAGCGCAAAAAAAGCAGGCGAAAAAGTCCAAGGACGCCATACTGTATGAAGCAGCCTATGCGCTAGGCGACGAAGTGGACCTGTTGAAAAAGCACCACCACCCTGGCTCTGCCTCACGGACGCTTTGGAAGTAGCGGGTAATTCGAACTGATGTTAGGGCATGTCTTTCCATTCCCGATTAGGAACTGATTTTACGCAACCGTGTAGGCTGTAGCCCGGATGTTGTATAGGGGTAGGGAAGGCTCACAACCTCCCCTCCCTCCGAACCGTGCTGGCGGTTCTCCCGCACACGGCTCTCCAGTCGGCAGTTTCCACTTCGGGACGGACTAATG